>JAAHGR010000385.1 GCA_010672425.1 Symploca sp. SIO2E6 | reverse complement strand
TTGCCATTGCGTAGGCTAAGCCTACTCCTCTATCAAAGGTTGCCTGTAGAAACTCTTCAGAGACTTGGCACTCATGATGAGTATCTGTACTACTAATAGCTCCTAAGCCAAGCCCTAGAGCACCTACAACAGTAGCTCCAATCTGTGCGCCAGCTATAGCCCCAGGCAAAGATCCAATCCCCGCAAGCCCAAAAAAGCCAAGTACAGCTCCAATAGCTGCACCAGTAGCACTACCCACTGCTGTCCCTACTCCTGCGACAGTAGTACCTGTTGTGACAACATTCCAAAAACGAGTTTCAGAGTACTGACTGTATGTGATCTCATCATTTGTATTTTGTTTTGCATTCAATTTATAGATTTCATAGATTGTTTCAAAGTATTCTTCTAATGCATTTCTAATCATCTTTTCTACTTTTTTCTGTAGAGCTAATTCCCAATTATTGTAGGAAACGCCATCTTTCCCTTCATCAACGGAAACTTTCTGCCTTGACGTGTCGATAAGCTTAACTAGGGCTGAGGTAATGCTTCTTCTAAGAGAATCTTGACTTTCATCAAACTTTTTTAGTCCTTCCTCAAATAAAATACGTCGTTCAGCAGGAATTAGCTCCTTGATAATTGTGTATAGTTCTTTAGTACTCGAAGGATTCTTCCAATGGGCATCAAAATAGAGTACTGGAAAGCTACTAATATCAGAGATCTTTATCTTCCACTGGTTTGCACGATCTTCAGCACCGCTTTTGGTGCCTTCTTCAGCTCGTTGACGGAACTTATTAAGAAGAACTACACAGGGTTTGCCTAGTGCTTTGATCAGCTCGATCTCATTAACATAAGAATCATTTGGTACATCTTCCAAGTTAGCAACATAGATAACTACATCAACTTCCACTATTGCCTCGATTGCACGCGCATCGTACTTTGCTTTAGGATCTAGTTCGAGAAGATCTGGCAACTTATTAATATAGTGCCTTGATAATGAAGCCATCTGAAATCCGGGGCAATCATAGAATATTGCTTGAATTCCTACATGTAGATTGGTATGTGGCTCATTATCATAGCCAGAACGTACCCTTTCCACCTCTTGAGTTACATTGGGTTTATCACCAACAACACCAACGGTACGACGCATCAAAGTCCTTATCGTTGTTGTTTTCCCAGAATTTGTTCTTCCTGCTAATCCAATCTTAATCAGGTTGCTCTCTACCATCAATATAGCTCCTCTCTAATATGGTGTAATACCCAATCCGCTTTTAAAAATACAATGTCACAATTGTCCCAAGCCTTTGACAGAAGAAGATTTGCTTGATATGGGTAATCAGTTTATGTAAACCGGATTTGGTATAAGACTCTACCATTGAGACCACTCACTAACTTGGGTAATTAAGTTTCATCTATCACTTCTAGCGTGATCATATTATAGCAGTTGACGGTTGAGATAATGGTGGGCATAAAAGTGAAAGATATCACAGCAGTTGAAGATTGCTGTTGCAGTAATCTTCTAGAATCGCTGCATTTAAGCACTTGGAAACTCATCAACAAGTTCTAAAACACGCTTATACAAAGGTTCAGCAATCCAAAAACCTGTTGCACCTGCTACCGGAAAATCAGGTTCGGTTAATTCTCGATAAACTGCTTCGGGAATAAGAACAGTGCCGTAAAGCTGCCGAAGAAGATTGAGTTGATTGATAGCTGCGAGATTATTGATGGGTGAGGTATCGCTGACAATAATCACAATCTACCCATCTCCCGTAGGTTCTTAATATCTTGTTCAAAATCCTCTATATCGTAGTGAACTGGAATTTGACGACTTGCCAGTAGATGTTGGAAGGAAATAGAATTCATTAGAGCCAGCCGACTTGCTTGAGCGAGGGTTAATTTCTCCTTCTGAAAGAGCATGAGAGCAATTTCTTGCTTCATCTCGGCTTCAGTCATGCGGGTTGCAGCTAGAATTTCGTCAGAGATTATGACACTCATTGTTCGATGCTTTAGAAATTACGACATTTATATCCTAAATACTGATAGCTAACTACAAATCGGCCAGGGCGATATCACACCGTAAGACTCTACCATTGGGACTAATCACTAACTTGGGTAATTGAGTTTCATCCACGACTTCTCGGGTGATCATATTGCAGTGGGGTGACACACCTAAAAATGTAGGTTGGGTCGAGGTAACGAGACCCAACATGGGAGGGAGCTGTGTTGGGTCTCGCTCTCGCTCTACCCAACCTACCTATTCCCTCATTTTAACTGTGTCACGCCACTACTGGCGTGACACACCTAAAATGGTGTAATAGGAAATCGACGGTTTCCTTGTCAAATAAGGGTTTGAGCCAAAATCTATTCCCTCATTTTAAGTGTGTCACGCCACTACTGGCGTGACACAGCTAAAAATGTTTAATAGATGTAGGTTGGGTCGAGGTAACGAGACCCAACACTCTCAGGGGGCTCTGTTGGGTCTCGCTATCGCTCTACCCAACCTACCTATTTCATCATTTTAGGTGTGCCACGCCAGTAGTGGCCAGGGAAATAGGCGTGGTGGTGACCGCTGATATAGGTATGCTGAGATCTTGCACCAGTACATAAATACTTAAAAACGAAAAATGAACAATCAATTTCGGTACTGAAAACGTCCAATCTTATCACTATTGCCTATTGCAAGAGTGCCTATTGCCTACTTCCACAAGTATGTTTTCGGGAGGCGTGCAAGATCTGAGTATGGACATGATATTCTTCTAAGAAGACTGGGCTATGAAAGTCATAGTCTAAACTCCAGATAAGCTAATCCTTGGCAGCACTTTAATCTCGACTATTTTGTGGTTGTCTTCTATATAGGCGAGTGACTTCTTCATCTACCAACAGCTTTTCACTTTGATATACCCGCAGCCTAGGATCTGTGAAATTTGAATTCCTTAAGTTAGGAACTTGATACAGGAAGCTGCCGTTGCGAAAACCTTCTCTTCGTCCTCCCCAAGGAACTTGGATACCATCACCACTACTCTTATCTTGTCCTACATAGAATTTGGGACGGCGATTTTCCCCACAGACAGCAAAATGAAATGAGGGAGTTTCTCCTACAAGTTGGAAGTTCGTATTGCCAGGACATTCGGTAAAAACTGTTTCTGGGGATAAGGCAGCAGAGACGTAATTGGGAAAAATTTGATCTAAGTCGGCAGTAGTTGGTGTGGGAGTTGGTGGTGTTGTCGGTGAAGGCGATACTGTAGGTGGCGCTGTAGGTGAAGGTACAACTACTGGTGGTGTTGTCGGTGAAGGTGATACTGTAGGTGGCGCTATTGGTGAAGGTGAAATTGCAGTTGGTGTTATCGGTGAAGTGGAAACTTTGGGTGTGGGTTGGTTTGGTTGATTAGTGATTACTAGACCAGCGATAATCGAACCACCAATTAAAGTACCTGCGATCGCACTAGCAATGATAATACCTTTGCTACTACCCTGATTATTTGGGGGAGGGTTAGTCGGTGGTACAGCTTTGGGTGATACCGCCTGGGTAGGAACTTGAGAATTTGTTCTTATTGGTGGTTGAGTTGCGGGTATCGGTGGTGGAAGAATAGTTGGTGGTATGGGAGTAAGAGGAATAGTTGGTGATACTGCAGCAGTTGAACCCTGCAAGGCATTCAGCATTTCCCTCGCAGTGGCATAGCGATCGCGTCCATGGGATTTGATCCCTTTCTCCAAAACTGCTGCTAAATTAGAGTCAGGACTTAAACCCTCTGCTTGCCAGATAATCTCACCAGTTAGGGGATCTGTCTCTAACTGTTGAGGTAGTTTACCGGTCAACAAATAAATCGCCGTTAACCCCAAACTATACAAATCACTAGAATACATCGGACGTCCTGCTGCTTGCTCAGAAGGCATAAATCCGGGAGTACCAATTACAATGGAACTAGTGGAATTTCCTTGGGAATTCACCATCGTTCCCATGGTTTCTCTCACTGCACCAAAATCGATCAAAACTGGCAAGTCATCCCAAGAACGCAACATAATATTGTCTGGTTTAATATCCCGGTGTACAATTCGTTTACTGTGGACATAATCGAGTACAGGCAGAATATTGAGCAAAATTTTCTGTACTGAATCTTCGCTGAATGACCCTTGTTGTTGTACCAGACTACCGAGAGTCTCTCCCTCAATAAATTCTTGAATTAAGTAAAATTGCCCCTGTTCAGTAAAATAAGCGTATAAATTGGGAATTTGGGCGCTACTGGTTCCTAATTCTTCCAAAATAGCTGCTTCTCGCCCAAACCTCTCCTGTACCAACTGGTGTACTTGTGGATTAGTAGTCACAGGTTTGAGTTGTTTAATCACACAGCGACGGCAAGAAGGCATATGGGTATCTTCCGCTAGAAAAGTTTCACCAAACCCACCGCTTCCTAAGGTACGGATAATTCTATAACGATTATTTAACAGTGACTCCATCTCTTATCTTCGTGTCCTTTGTGTCTTTGTGGTTCGTTGAATTTGTTGATTAGATATTTTCTAGCACATCAACTTGCCAGTCCTTCCCTTGCTTCATCAATCCGATGTTCAGGGGAATTTCTATCCCAGATTTAGTGATCAGCGTCACTTCCATTGTACAATTCTTGCCTTTGACAGTGGGTATAGCCATCTTGAGACGCTGGTATTGCTTGATTTTATTAGTCTTGATCAACTTGAGAAACTGCTTCTTACTTGCCTGAGCTCGAAAGCTATCAGTAGTGAGTTGATAGGCTTGATCAATTTTTCCTGTAGCAATAAGCTCAAAAAAATTGGTTATTGCTTGAGGTATTCCTTGAGTTCCGAAAAATATCCTGACAAAGAGGAGCAGCCAAATGATTGAAACAATACCAACAACAGCAGCAACGCCAATGCCTAAATAACCTAAAACAACTCTAAAAGATTCCATATCTTATCTTTGTGTCCTTTGTGTCTTTGTGGTTCATTTCATTATCTCTCCGTCTCCAAATAAGAGTAATGAAAGATATAGTTAATTGCCGCCATGAGCTTAGGTAACTCTCTAATTGTATAAAGCCGATTATTTTTAGCAAAAGTATCGGCTTTTAATCTAGCAAACTCCCAAGTAATTCCATTCGAGACTATCCCAAAAACTGCCTTTTCCTTATTACGATTGATCCGTTGAGCAGCGATGAGTTCTGCCAAACACTTTCCCCAGCCTTCATTGACACCGTCCTTGGTAACTTCCACAATTACAAAATAGGGATGATCCAAAACTACCCTACCCAAAGAAGATTGTTTTGCCACTAAATAATTAGGAATCCATGATAGCTCATTTCCCGGACTTAAGGGTTGATGACTCCAGAGGGTAAGCTTTTGGCGGTAGGGTTTCCAGACTTCCTTCAAGATCGGATAGATGATCCCTTCACAAATTGCCTCCTGGGAATTTTCAAATACTCTTTCATGAATGACTAATTGTAAATCCGCCAGAAAGTATTTACTAATTTTAATTTTGGTTGCCGGAATATAATTTCCTTCAATATAGCTTATATGGAATTTATTAATCAAGTTGCCGACACTTGTATAATTGTTAAAATTCATTCGATATTTTTGCAGCTTTTAGCGTTCAGCACTCAGCCATCAGCTTTCAGTCAAAAAGCTGACAGCTGACAGCTGATAGCTTATAAAAAGCTAACAGCTAATTACGAGTATAGCGATGCTTGACTCCAAGGGGGAAATATTCTGGATCTCCGGTGGGAGCAAGTTCTACTTGGGGAAGCTGATACTCAGCCGGGACATAGTTGGCAAACTCACTGTTGAGTCGCAGCAATTGGGAGAGAATAGACGAAGCGATCGCCTCTCGTTTTGGTTGATCACCTGCTACTGTTGGTGCTAACTCCACTACCACAGACAGGAAGCGGTTTTGATCTGCATCTTCTTTCACTTGGAGGACAAACTTCCCCGTTACCCACTCCCTAATCCCTGGTTGCTCTAAGCCAATGGTGACATTTTCTGGATAGATATTGGCACCAAAGTAGGAGACAGTAAAGTGGGAGCGTCCAAACACATAGACAAAAGGCAGCGGATGAATGCCTCTGGGTAAGGAAGCATCACTAAGGTTAACACCTAGGCGTTGCAACTCTGTTACCGGTTCAAAATTCCATTCTGCTAAGAATTGCAGCATTTGCTCATAAGAGATTAACCCCCCATTATCGGAGATGTGATAGCGCACCAAAGGTATACCATTGTCCCCAGAAAACAACAGTGTACCATCCTCTACTTCAAAGAAGCGGCTCAGGGGGTCATACTGTACCAGGGTCGGTAAGCGAGACTCCCCAAACAAAGTACGCGCTGCCTCTGGATGCTCCGCCAAAAATCGACGAATACAGATACTTAAGGGGGTTTCATTACCCAATACCCCAGCATCAGCTGTGCCATAAAGGGCAGCAGAATCATGGCAAGGATGGTTTGAGCCAACTCTTTCTCCTACCAGACTACGCCATTCTTCACTGAAGACCTCTCCCGCCATCACTAGCTTAATCCGATACCGCTGCCACTCCAGACCACGAGTAATGCCAGTATCAATCACATCCTTGAGAAACGGCGGATAACCCAGCAACACTACTTGCTCAAAAGCATCACCGAGTCCCTGTACCACCCGCAAAATCTCCTCTTTGTTACTACCAGGAGTAATCACAGTAATCGGATAACCTTTACTTGCCAGGTAGCGACAGCAATTGGCAGAGTAGATCCCCCCTACCCAAGTACCCAAACTAAAACAGATGACAGCAAGGGTAGATTGACCCTCAGCAGCAAAGCTGTCGTGGAATATTTGTTCAAAACGGGTAGTAATCTGCAGTTCGTCCGACAAAAAGCGAGGCCAGAAGGTAGGAGAGCCAGTGGAACCGGAGGAAACAGCAATCATGTCACAGTCCTCCAGCTGTCCGTTGCGGCACAAATCTGCTAGAGGGTGACGGGAATGGTAATTTTGTTTAGTAATCAGCGGCAGTTTTTGGAAATCCTCAAAAGTTTGAATGGATACGGGCTCAATACTGTGTTCTCTCAGGAAAGCCTGGTAAGCTGGAACAGTATTGGCAACCGAGTGAAATAAATCAAGAGTTGCTACTTCTGCAGAAACTTGCCGATGTCTTTGAAGTCTAGTTTCTAGGGGAGTAGAGAGGAACTCTTGAAGTGCTGCACTCACCCGTTGAATTTGTTCTTTCCGGATCATTTGTACCCTCCAAGAGCAATTAACCTTACAATACAAGGGAGTAGGGAACAGGGAACAGGGAATAGGGAGTAGGGAACAGGGAACAGGGAACAGGAAAGAATCTACTTTCCACCTAACACCTACCACCTACCACCTAACACCTAGCACCTAACACCTAGCACCTACCACCTAGCACCTACCACCTAGCACCTAACACATAATTTCTGATCTTAATCCGGAAATGTTACTAATTTCGAGGGTTAATCAACAGTAATCAATTTACTTACATTCGCTTATATATGCTAATGTTTACTTATGGGATATATACCACTCAGAAAGGCGGTCGAATTTCTGGGCTTGCATCCCCACACTTTGAGGAAGTACG
>JAAHGR010000384.1 GCA_010672425.1 Symploca sp. SIO2E6 | reverse complement strand
TGTAGCACCTTTTCCGGCCGTTAAGCACAAAAACCAAGCCTTCTTCTTTCAAGGGGCTCATTAGTTAACTTAGTTAGCGTAATATTTACGCTAACTTCATTTTTATTTATTCAACCTCTCCAAGAATGGAGTTTATTCGCGAGTGTGACTAGCGAATAAACTGTCTTTTTTCCCAAAATCCCAATTTATAAAAGCCCCTTGACAACTGCCATACAGCCTTAACTTGTCACCAATGGTCTCAAATAGCATATGCAAGGGACGAGAAAAAAGAGATTGGGCTTGGGTTGATTTGCGATCGCAACGCCTCGGGTTACACTGGGCTGGAGATACAGCGCTTCCCGCTGTTACGAGGTACAGTAACAACGACTAGGAAAAAGTCGATCCAATCTTGACAACTGATTCGGGTGTACCTCATTGCAGCGGGAACCGCTGTATTGTGATATTTTTAAGGAATACTCTGTTACTAACTTCACGAGTTTCTTCGTTGAGTTGTTGCTGATTATCGTTAATCATTACTAAAAATAAGATTGGGAATTGGGAATTGGGAATTGGGAATTGGGAATTGGGGATTGGGAATTGGGGATTGGGAACTTCGGAACAGTGATAAGTCAGAAAACTTGCAAAATTCTCTTCCCTCCTGCCTCCTGACTTGAAAGAGACGCACCAGACGCAGAGAGAGAAATTTTCATGCATGGTGGTGAAAAAATTTTTTCATAGGGACTGCCTTGCAGCCTCCTGCCTCTTGCCTTGTTTCTTAAAAGATAACATACGGTAGGGGCGGGTTTACCAACCATCTTTCGGTATCAACAAGCCAATTACGTAAACCCGCCCCGGCTGATGATACACCTATCATCCTACCGGGGCGGGTTTGGTTAAATTATCGTTGAATAGCCTGTGTTTTGAGCGAACCCGCCCCTACACATTTACCTTCGAGTAATGAGTAATGAGTAATGAGTGATGAGTAATGAGTGATGAGTAATGAGTTCGTTATTCATCCCCCAATTCCCAATTCCCAATTCCCAATTCCCAATTCCCAATTCCCAATTCCCTCACTTAACTAAACTAGAGCCAATATCTTGTATTGTGGCACAACCACTCAAACCCATAGCTAAATCTAACTCATCCCGCAATATTTCTAGCACTTGACGTACACCTGCTTCTCCTGCAACAGCTAATCCCCATAAAACGGGACGTCCTAATAATACTCCTTGTGCTCCTAAAGCTAAAGCTTTGAGGACATCAGTACCACGCCGGATACCACCATCAATTAGCACTTGAGCCTGATCTCCCACTGCTGCTACGATTTCAGGTAAAGCATCAATAGTCGCGTGCGCTCCATCTAGTTGCCTACCTCCATGATTGGAGACAATCACTGCCTTGGCTCCATATTCTACCGCTCTTAGGGCGTCATCTCCCCTTAAAATTCCTTTGACTACTATTGGTAAAGATGTCAGGGAGTGCAACCATTCGAGATCCCACCAGGTTACTCCTGGATCGATTTGCTGGGCAAAATAACTCAATAATCCTGACTCTCCAGCGGTTTGGGGAATCTGCAAATTGGCCATTGTGGCTAAATTGGCTAACTCCAAACCCGATGGTAAAGTAAACTGATTGCGTCGATCCTTCTCCCGAGACCCTAGCAGTGGCGTATCTACAGTTAAACATAGAGCCTTAAAACCAGCTGCCTCGGCTCTTTCTACTAAAGCACGAGTTAGGTCGCGATCGCGATGGATGTACAATTGAAACCATTGGTTGGTTTGTTGGGGAATTTGTGCTACCTCTTCTAAGCTTTTGGTAGACATGGTACTTAGAACCATCACCGTTCCTAAGGCAGCAGCTGCTTTAGCTGTGGCGATTTCTCCTTCCGGATGCGCCAGACATTGGAAAGCCATCGGCGCAATCAGAATCGGCATTGCCACAGGCTCTCCCAAAATTTCTGTGCTTAAATCCCGTTGGCTGACATCCACCAACATCCGGGGACGGAGTTGCAGCGCCTCAAATGCACTACGATTATTCCGTAATGTTATCTCATCTCCAGCACCACTGGCATAATAATCTAGTGCCATCTGAGATAGATGTTGTGGTGCAAGTGTTTCGTAGTCGAAAAGGTTTATTGGTTTGTTGTTTGTTGTTGGTTGTTTGTTGTTGGTTGTTGGTTGTTTGTCGTTGGTTGTTGGTTGTTTGTTGTTGGTTGTTTGTCGTTGGTTGTTTGTTGTTTGTTGTTTGTTGTTCCTCATTCGTTAGTGATATTATCTAGATTACTAAGTTCAAGTTGCTCCAATAATTCAGGGTCATAGTAAATCCCTAGATTGATTCCCCAGAACCAATCACTACGATCTTTCCATAACCGGGTTAGTAGAGTTGCCAATAAATTGGGCACCCAAATTTGGGATTCGTTATCCACAGGTTGATGGTCAGTTTCTGGCAGCTCTTCAGCAGTGGGAAGATGAGATAATGGTCCGTACTCTAGCATAAGATTTAGTCAAATAATTCCGTGTCGCTCTTTAAGTCTGTTAGTTGCTCAGGAGTAAGCGATTGTAGCAGTTTCTCTTGCATTTGTTGCAATTTCAGCTGAGCTTGCTGTCTTTGTTGACGCTCTTGTTGAGCCTCAAGCTGAGCTTGTTGAGCTTCGAGCTGAGCTTGCTGTCTTTGTTGACGCTCTTGTTGAGCTTCGAGCTGAGCTCGCTGTCTTTGTTGGCGCTCTTGTTGAGCTTCGAGCTGAGCTTGCTGTCTTTGTTGTCGCTCTTGTTGAGCTTCGAGCTGAGCTTGCTGTCTTTGTTGTCGCTCTTGTTGAGCTTCAAGTTGAGCTTGTTGAGCTTCAAGTTGAGCTTGAAGCCTCTGTCGGTACTCTTGTTGTAATTGTCGCTCAATCGAGACCATTGCCTCATCTGGAGCCAGCAACCGATTACCTTCTCTGTCAAACCAGTAGAGCCACTCCCTTGTCCAGCCTTTGAATGTTCCTCGTCCACGTCCAATCCCTAAACCCATCTCTTCGATCCACATTGGTTCTTGGGTTTGCAGGACATATTTTCCCTTGACTAGGCGATACATTTCTAATGGCTTATGCTTCTGCCTATGCCAAATTGGATTATAGACCACATAGTACAACACCCCCATTTGGGCATAATCTGCCATCTTTTGGTCGTACTCTTGGCCATAGGTTTTCGAGACATATTCCAGTACTAGCAGAGGAACAACATCGTTTTCTTGCCACAAGACATAACTCAACCTACCTTCTTCCGAGGGAACCAACTCTACTCCCAGACTCAGAAACCCGTCTGGAACAATTGCTGATTTCTTTTGGTCATAGTAAATCCCGAGATTGACTCCCCAGAACCAATCATTACGATCTTTCCACAACCAATTTAGTAGGATTGCTAATAGAGTAGATACCCAGATTTGGAGTTCGCTATCCACAGGCTGATGGTCAGTTTCTGGCAGTTCTTCGGCAGTAGGAAGATGAGATAATGGCTTGTACTGTAGCATAATATTGCCCTGCTAGCTCACTGACTGTATATTAGCTAAATTACGAGTCAATTGAAGTTAGTCGAGTAATTCTAGTTTCTAGTTTCTTGTGTGTTGGTGTCTTGTGTGTTGGTGTCTTGTGTGTTGTGGAACAGGCTTCGGTGCCTGTGGCAATCCCAGTGCCATCAGCGCAAGCGATCGCTAGAAGTCAAACCCAAGCAAGATGTAGCAAGATGTAGGTTGGGTCGAGGAACTAGACCCAACAGCAGCAACACTGGAGGTAATATCATGTCCGGTTGAATACTTACACTCTGGTGACAATAAGGCTCCAGGGCAGCAGGTTGAGCGATATGCAATACGGGCGTATGCAATACGGGCGTATGCAATACGGGCGTATGCAATACGCCCCTACGGAAACCGGAAGAAGAAGTTGGGGATCTAGAACTTTTGCCTGTTGCTTCTCGGTGAAGGTGGTTGACAATATTGCTGATTTGTTACTATTATTTTATAGTGGAAGAATATACGCACATATATAGTGGTTAGCATCGAATTTTTCTGGGTATATTCCAACAGAAAAGTCGTATCAAGATAAATATGCGGTAACTGTAGGGGCGTATTGCATACGCCCTATTCTGATGATGAAAGTGAGGGGATACTGACAAAAAATAATCTTCCCATCAAATTCTCGTCCTATTAGATATTTTATCTCCGAAGAGATATCGACAAATGGGTGTAGTTGAACTATAGGTATACAACTAAGTCCTCGTAACTTGGCCATTATGGGAAGTAATCAGAAAAAAAACCTCATTTCCTCGATTCTGCAAAGGGTGGAAAACGTTGGCAATCGCCTGCCAGATCCCGTCACGATTTTTATTATTCTCTGTTTTACGATCATTATAGCGAGTGCGATCGCTAATTACCTGGGGGTGTCAGTTACTCATCCCGCCACCAAAGAAACCATCGCAGCAATTTCTATCCTGACTCCAGAGGGAATCCGCCGCATTGTCAGCGAAGCTGTAACTAATTTTGTCAACTTTCCACCATTGGGGACTGTCTTAGTGGCAATTTTGGGCTTTGGGGTAGCGGAATATACAGGATTTCTGGCGGCAATGCTGCGGCAGGGAGTTTTAATTGCTCCAGCACAGTTGATTACTCCTGTAATGGTGTTTATTGGCGTCATGTCAAACCTGGCAGCAGATGCCGGTTTTGTAATTTTACCCCCCTTAGGCGCTTTAGTTTTTCTCTCTTTTGGCAAACACCCACTAGCCGGATTAGCGGCTGCTTTTGCCGGAGTTGCTGGCGGATTTAGCGCCAATCTGCTGATTAATGCGCTTGACCCTTTACTAGCAGGACTTACCCAAAGTGGTGCTCAATTAATCGATCCCAATTACACAGTTGAGGCAACTGCCAATTATTATTTTATGGCAGTTTCGGTTCCCCTAATCACTTTATTGGGTTGGTGGGTAACCGAGAGGATTGTTGCACCCCGCTTAGGTTCTTATCAACCTGAGGAAACTGTTGCTTTTTCTCTAGAAACTTTAACCACAGCGGAACAAAAAGGTTTAAGATGGGCAGGTTATTCCTTAGCTGCCTTCTTTGGGTTGCTCATAGTTATGGTACTACCGCCTCAGGGGATTCTCCGACAGCCAGAGACTTTTACCATTATTCCCTCGCCCTTTCTCACCGGTATTGTATTTATTACTACATTATTGTTTTTAATTCTGGGTCTTGCCTATGGGTTAGGAGCAGGAACGATTAAAAGCGATAAAGATGCCATCCAGGGCATGACTTCCGCCATGAGTGGCATGGGATATTACCTGGTACTTTCCTTTTTTATGGCCCAATTCGTTGCCTATTTTAGTTGGAGCAACCTAGGACTTATCGTAGCCATTTCCGGAGCAGGATTATTGCAAGGGATGGGATTAACTGGGATTCCTTTACTATTGGGTTTGATTGTTTTGAGTGGATTCATTAATCTGTTTATCGGCTCAGCTTCGGGAAAATGGTCTATTATGGCCCCTGTATTTGTACCGATGTTGATGTTGTTGGACTATTCTCCTGAGTTGACTCAACTGGTTTATCGGATTGGGGATTCCAGCACTAATATGATTACACCACTGTTGGCCTATTTTCCTATTATTGTCGCTTCTGGGCAAAAATATGATCAGGATTTGGGTTTGGGAACTTTGATTGCCATGATGTTGCCCTATTCAGTAGTATTTCTTCTAGGATGGTCACTTCTATTTATCTTCTGGTTATTTTTGGGACTGCCTTTGGGACCTGGAGTGTGAGTAATGAGTAATGAGTAATGAGTAATGAGTAATGAGTAATGAGTAATGAGTAATGAGTAATGAGTAATGAGTAATGAGTAATGAGTAATGAGTAATGAGTAATGAGCAGTAGAGAGACTTCCGCCCCAAAAAGAAAACGAGAAACAAGTCAACTTCCCTTAGAGCCTTCTGCCTTAGAGCCCTCTGCCTTGGAGCCTTAGGCTTGTGTTGATTCAATTCTTTAATCCAAAATCTAAATAAATCTAAAATCTAAAATCTAAAATCTAAAATAGTTTCTCAAGAGTAATGAGTAATGAGTGATAAGTAGTGAGCAGTAGTTGGACTTCAGTCCAAAAAGAAGAAGACCAAACAAGTCAGCTTCTCTTAGAGCCTTGGAGCCTTCTGCCTTGGAGCCTTCTGCCTTGTTTCTTAAAGGTTAAAGCGGGATTTCCTCAGTCAAAGTAACCTCTCGCTGCAACAGATCAATCATACTAAAATGATACTGGTTATCTTTTCTGTAGATCACCATCAGTTGTTGTGAGTCTTTCATAATTATATTGAGAATGTTCTGAATCCCTGGAATCAATTCCGTATAATTTTGACCGCTCACATCAGACATGGCGAGAGTGGGAATATCTGTAGGGTCTAGTTGCTCATCATCATTTGTGTCTTGGTTTACCACTAAATACAACAACCATTTAATCACCGGAGACTCCTTACAGCTAAATTCCCCTTGCTCAATGGCACCTGATTTCTTTAATTGAGCGTTGGGAACACCGGCTTCAGTTAATTGAATGATTTGTTTAATCACATAGTCGTTGGTTGGTAATAGCTTGGTAAAGGTAACCGTTTCCTGACTTTGATCGAAAAACGAGTAATTATGTATATTACTCGAATAACCTCGCTTAGAAGCAAGTCCCTTTCCTTGAGGTTCTAGAAGCACAGAAGATATCATCTGTGAAGTACCTGGTATACATTGAAACTTACTTAAGGTTACTTCAGGAGTGGTATTGTCTGAGGTAGAATGAGAAGAACCTGACAAAAAGCAGGCTGTGCAAGAAAATAACAATAAACCACTGATCAAAAATAATCTTCTCATCTTCTATTCTTAGAAACCGGGTTTCTCGCGAGGACCACAAAGAAATATTAGCATTTTTCACAAAAGTTACCCGGTTTCTGGACTAGTACTAACATAGCAGATTAGGAATACAGCAGTTTTCGCTGTTATGCGGTACATCTTTATCCCCCCAACCCCCCTTAGAAAGGGGGGGCAGTAAAAGTCCCCCTTTCTAAGGGGGATTTAGGGGGATTTTTCTTACTGTACCTCGTAACAGCAGGAACCGCTTTAAGTGGTTTAAGAGAAGTCCTACAGCAATAATAGATGTCCGACTTCTTGAAGAAGTCGGACATCTGGAGTGTTCGCGATCGCATCTGATGATATTCTGGGGAGGAGAGAAAAATGAAGAGAGTTGCAGTATTTGGCAATGCTGGCGGTGGTAAATCCACCCTCAGCAAACGATTAGCCGAAGTAACTGGGTTACCGCTGGCCCCCCTCGATCTCATGCAATATAAACCAGGTGGCGGCAATGTGCCCCATTCCGAATTCAAAGCCGCCCATGATCACCTCTTGCAACAGGAGCAATGGATTGTTGATGGATTTGGCTCACTGGATACAGTTTGGGCACGGCTAGATGTGGCCGATACCCTGATCTATCTTGATCTGCCTGTGTTGCAACATTACTGGTGGATCACCAAGCGATTTATCAAAGGTGTGTCGGTGCCACCGGAAGGCTGGCCCGAAAATAGA
>JAAHGR010000383.1 GCA_010672425.1 Symploca sp. SIO2E6 | reverse complement strand
CGGGTTTAGTTAAGTTATCGTTGAGTAGTGAAGATCTTGAGCGAACCCGCCCCTACATCGATTGAGGATCAGATACTGTAGGGGCGGGTTCACCAACCATTTAGCACATTCACCAGCCTGCGGAGATCAACCCGCCCCGGTTTCACCCAAGATGAGCTTACCAGACGCCGGGGTATCGTTTACCGTAGGGGCGGGTTCACCAACCATTGAGCGCATCCACCAGCCTGCGGAGATAAACCTGCCCCGGTTTCACCCAAGATGAGCTTACCAGACACCGGGGTATCGTTTACCGTAGGGGCGGGTTCACCAACCATTGAGCGCATCCAACAGCCAATGCGATAAACCCGCCCCGGTTTAACTATACGCCAGGGCGGGTTTAGTTAAGTTATCGTTGAGTAGTGAAGATCTTGAGCGAACCCGCCCCTACATCGATTGAGGATCAGATACTGTAGGGGCGGGTTCACCAACCATTTAGCACATTCACCAGCCTGCGGAGATAAACCCGCCCCGGTTTCACCCAAGATGAGCTTACCAGACACCGGGGTATCGTTTACCGTAGGGGCGGGTTCACCAACCATTGAGCGCATCCACTAGCCAATGAGATCAACCCGCCCAGGTTTAACCCAAGATGAGCTTACCAGGCACCGGGGTATCGTTTACCGTAGGGGCGGGTTCACCAACCATTGAGCGCATCCACCAGCCTGCGGAGATAAACCCGCCCCGGTTTAACTATACGCCAGGGCGGGTTTGGTTAAGTTATCGTTGAAGAGAAAGATCTTGAGCGAACCCGCCCCTACATGGATTGAGGACAAGATACCGTAGGGGCGGGTGTACCAACCATTGAGCGCATCCACCAGCCTGCGGAGATCAACCCGCCCCGGTTTCACCCAAGATGAGCTTACCAGACGCCGGGGTATCGTTTACCGTAGGGGCGGGTTCACCAAGCATTGAGCGCATCCACCAGCCAATGAAATAAACCCGCCCCGGTTTCACCCAGGATGAGCTTACCAGACGCCGGGGTATCGTTTACCGTAGGGGCGGGTTCACCAACCATTGAGCGCATCCACTAGCCAATGAGATCAACCCGCCCTGGTTTAACCTAAGATCACGTTACCAGGCACCGGGGCGGGTTTGGTTAAGTTATCGTTGAAGAGAAAGATCTTGAGCGAACCCGCCCCTACATGGTTGGATATACCAACTTTTTTTGTAAAGAAATGTAAACATTTTGTCCACTAAACCAACGGCGGAAACTTATCCCAACCTTAAGCATGATGAGGATTACCGCCGATTGCTGTAGCCAAAAATCCCTAACTCAAAAAAGTCAGGAATTGGCTCTGAGAAACGTCTTATAGGTGTAGGGATACTTTTTTGCGAGATTTATGTTATTCTTTTTTTGTGGGTTTAACACACACGACTTTATTTGTCTTCCCTCTAAAGAAAGAAGATTGAGGTGAATACAACCATTAGGTGTGTTCGTAAAGCCGAGCACCTCTACAGGTACTTTGTTAGATTGCCAGATTATGCTCAAAGGATATTCAGTTATCGATGCCGATTCCCATGTGATTGAACCTCCCCAGATGTGGAGGGAATATCTCGCACCAGAATTTTTAGACTTTGCTCCCTCAGCCGAGATGAAAATTCAGGGGGAAGAGATTGTCGAGAAGGTATCCCAGCGAGTTCGAGATAATGGCAATCAGCAAATGAGGCAGGCTCACCCCAATGCTTATTTCCAGCGTTACAATGTCGAGTCTCACCTGCAAGAGATGGTACAGATGGGGACTGATGTCGCCTTCCTTTATCCCACCTATGGCTTGTGGCTGTGGGCGATTGATACCATGCCACCGGCAGTGGCGGGAGCTTTTACCGATGCCTTTAACCGTTGGTTAAAGGACTTTTGCAGCTACGACCCCAATAGATTAAGAGGGGTAGGAGCAGTTAATCTTCACGCACCAGAATCATTAGTCGCTCAATTGCAGCAGATTGCTGATTTTGGTTGGAAAGCAGTGTTTTTGCGCCCTAACCCGGTAAAGGGACGGTTGTTAAGTGACTCGGCTTATGAGCCATTTTGGACAGAATGTGAGCAACTGGGGATAGCAGTTGGTATTCACGAAGGGACTCACAGCCGTTTGCCAACTACGGGTACAGACAGGTTTAACAGCCGCTTTGCTACCCATGCTTGTTCCCATCCCATGGAACAGATGATGGCTTTACTCGCCTTAATTGAAGGAGGAGTATTACAGCGTCATCCCCAGCTACAAGTCGCTTTTCTGGAGTCTGGTGGTGGCTGGCTTCCCTACTGGTTGTGGCGACTGGATGAAGAGTATGAAAACTTATATTGGGAGGTTAAAGATCATGTCAGAATGAAGCCTTCAGAATATTTTCGTCGCCAGTGTTTTATTAGCATTGAGCCTTCAGAACCTTATTTGGCTCAGGTGATGGAATATATTGGCACAGACAACATTATCTTCGGTTCGGACTATCCCCATATGGATCATAAGCCGGATATTGTTGCTGAAATGGTCAAGCTTGAGGAAACTTTGTCCGAGGAAACGGTGCAAAAGATTCTTTGGCATAATCCCCAGCGTTTTTACAACTTATTCTTATAGTCTCTTACAGAAGTAAAATTTTCCTGAGATTTAACTTCCCTGTATCTCCATATCTCCCATTCTGTTACTTCTATCTAATTGCGATATGAACAGATTCCTTCGTCGCCGTTTGATGCAAATTCTGTTGATAGCCTTTGTCGTTTTTTCTGTAGTTCGAGTGTTGGCAAATACGACTCAGGAAAATCTAGAGCCAAGTGAGCCGTCTCTGGTGATAACTGAAGATTTTAGGAATATTCCCCATAATCCTAGCACAGCAATGGCTGGAGAAGATGTTGAGCAAGGTAAAGAAGGGTCAAAAGATGGATCAGCGCGACAACTGATTCCAAAAGATTTTAATTCTGTTTATGAATTTGCCTGGAAAGAATTTGTTGCTTTAAACTGGCCAGTAACTTGTCAGGGAAATGATTTTTATAATGTTACATTGCCATCAGATGTAAGTAATAAAAAGTATAATACACTCATTGGAACAAACCCCAAAAATCCTCGTGCTTGGGAACTCTACCCTTCTCCTAAGGATTTATTTGAGGCAGGTGAAAATGGGCCACTGGAACTAAAAGAAATACCAGAAGTCAAGAAGTGTTTGGGTGATGGCGTTGGCTCGGAAAAAGAGTACTTACAAACTTTGCGGCTGACGGAGACAGGAAAGCTAGTGGGACAAGAGAAAATTAAACAGGTAAAGGAAGTAAATGAAAAAGGGTTGCTGAATATTTATGGAGAATTAAAAGAAGATGAAAAGGACTTACCACAAGCTATATTTGACGCTAACAACTTTCCTTTAGTCGATCAACAAGGTAACTATATTCTTAATGAAATTCGCCTAAATCCGGTGGAATACAAGCAAATAAAAGAGAATAAATGGTATAAGGCTGAGAATTTAAAAAAATTAGTCGAAGAAAAAACAACAGATGTGGATTGGAAATCACAGGAAATAGTAAGGCAAAATAATTTTAAGCTTTTTTGTAGTGACGGAATAGGAAATAACTCTCATTATTATTGTGGTCAAGAAGGTTATAAAGATGAAGGAGCAATTGAAATCAAGGCAGCTTGGAGAGTATTTGATGAACGAAATTCAGAGGAAGAAAAAGCCAAATACTATACTGCCAACCGCCAATTAGTTAACAAATCAACAGAGCAAGTTATAGATAAAAATGCTGAGTTAGGGTTAATTGGATTTCATATTATGCACAAAACTGGTGGCCTAGGTTGGATCTGGTCTACTTTCCAGCAGATAGATAATGTTCCTTACTGTGGCCATCAAGATCCGAAAACAATGTATACTCTATACGGTAATAAGTGCAAGACAACAAAAAACAAAAACTGTGAGACAAACTATCCTTATGTAGACAAACCCTACCTTTGGAATATTAGCAACGACGAACCTAAAGCAGTTACTACTGAAGGAATTCTGGCTGAGCTTAAGGAACAGATACCATCGCAGATTTGTTCTTATCCTATAGAGAAGTTTGAGGATAAGGATAAGAAATCGCTTCTCGACAAAACAAACGAAGAATGGCAAAAGGCACTGCGGGATGTCAACAATAAATCAGTATGGCAATATTATCAATTAGTCGGTGTTCAATGGTTAGGAAATCCATACCTACCTTACGAAAACAATAAACAAGATGGACATAGAGAGATTAAGGTTAACCAATCTCAAGAGATTGATGATAATTACTCCCTGACAAATCCTGCCATAGAACCCTATGTTCAAAGAGCTTCCTGCATTGTCTGTCATACTTATGCAAATCTGCCAGGAAAGGATAATACAGGAAAAGAATATTCTTGCGGTTTAATCACTGATAATAATGAAAACAAAGAGGCTAAAATCGCTAAAATAAAAGCTTGTTCTGACTTTAGCTTTTTGATGGATAATGCTCGGTAGTAAGCTGAATTATGTGCCGATAGATAAGTAGTTAATTTGATAATTTTTAAAAATGGAAAACCAACAAAAAATAGGAGACGTAATCATGAACAACAGTGACATTAATGGCATACAAGATGAATGGTATACATTTGTTGCTTGGTCTTGGTATGAAGGAACAATATTTAAAGATCAAGAAAACCAAGAAGAAGAATTGAAAAAAATATTTATAAAATCTTTGCAAAACCAAGCTCGATATAGTTATGTAGTTAAGGGTTATGGAGATACTGGCAACAAGCGAAACATGTACCAAGAAAGTATCAAGATAAAAAAACTATTTTTCGGTAAAAATCAAGACATTCAAGGATTAAAAAAAGTGGAGTTGACTTTGAATGATGTTTATCGTCAACTTAACGATGGTCAAAATTCTAAATTTTTGTGTAATGAAGCAATAATGAAGAAGTTCTATGTTCAGATATTGACGGATAAATTTTCTGATTACGAGGAAGCAATACTTGAGCCTCAAAAGTTTCGCAAAGAAGTTGAGAAGTATCTTAATAAAGATCGTCAGTATGTTCAACATGTGACAGCTATTGCCAATCTTGCTTATCCACCTTGTCCAATATTTAGCAAAGAAGATACAATTGAAAATCTTAAGGGTTGGCTTAAAATTCAGACTGAAAAGGAAATAAAGGAAAAAAAACTACATCAGGAAATAAGCCCATTACCTGAAGAATTGTATAAAGATTATTTTGATAAAATAAAGGGTGGAGTAGTACAATGGTCGATAATCGTTGCCTGGTCTTGGATTGAAGAATCAATATATCCACAAACAGAAGAGAAAAAGCGCTGTGAAGAAGAAAAATTGAAAAAATTTTTTATACAAAGTTTTGAAGAACAAGCTTCCTATCGCAAGTTATACAATCGATACGGAGATGACAATGCGAAGGCAAATATGTATCGAGAAAGCATCACAATAAAAAAACTCTTTCTCAATAAAAATAGCGAGATTCAGGAATTAGAAAAAGTAGACCTGACTTTGGAAAATATTTATCAGAAACTCACTGGTGGTCGGACACCTGACAGTTTCTCTTATGGAAAATTTATGAACATGTTTCATGTTGATATATTGACTGATAAATTTGCTGCTGACGTTAAAAAAATACCTAACCCCAAAGAATTTATCGAAGGTGTCATGAAGACATTGAATATCAAAGAAGGAGACCAGGATTATCAATATATTAAGGATGTCAAATATATTGCCAATATTACCTATCCACCCTGTCCAGCTTTTGGTCCCGCTACGTTTACAGAGCATGAGTTGGAGCGTTGGGAGCATGGTAAGAAAAAAGACAACACCGATCCCAATGATTATATGCCACCTTCTGCTTATATTCCTCTGAGCTACTCCTAAAAGATTGATGGGAGATGGGGAGATTTTTAGCAGTTGATTATCACCCCAATAGTAAACTGCCGCCCAGATCCCCGACTTCTTCTGTGAAGTCGGGGATCTCGATTCGATGCTAAGAGTTGAACAAGATGTTAAATAAACCGAAATTTAAGGCTCAATTTCGTGCTGAGACAGTTGAAGGGCAGGGGACATTTCTCTTATCAGAACATGGTGCAATACTACTGAGCGATCGCATCTACCAATATATCTGTCCTTTAATCGATGGCAATCGCACTGCTGATGAAATTGTTGAGCAGCTTCAGGAGCAAGTACCAGCCGCCTATGTTTACTATGCCCTGATGGAACTAGAGCAGCAAGGCTATCTAGTGGAAAGTTCGACTCTCTTACCAACAGACTTTACCATCTTTCTAGAGCAATTGCAGGTAAACTCCGAAGATGCCTACGCTTGTTTGCAAGCAACTCCAGTTAAAGTTACAGGCTTAGGCTCCCTATCTGTTTCCGGTTTGATTGATACTCTCAATGCCTTCCAGATGCCAGTTGCGGAAGATGCAAGTATAGAAATTGTTTTAACTGACGACTACTTGCATCCAGAACTTAAAGAGATTAATCAAAACAATTATCAGCGATCGCGTCCTTGGATGCTAGTCAAACCAACAGGTACTTCCCTCTGGATTGGTCCAATTTTCAACCCTCCCCAAACTGGTTGTTGGTCTTGTCTTGCTCACAGGTTACGAGGCAACCGACCAGTTGAAGGATTTATCCACAGACACAGAAATACTAGCTCACCCTTAACACCACCCCAAGCTAGCTTACCATTAACCCAACAAACTGCTCTGACCATGGCAGCCATTGAACTGCTCAAATGGATAGTACTGCCAGAAAAGCAGTCTCTTTCAGGGGTATTGATAACCCACAACACCCTTACCCTAGAAACCAACTATCACAGATTAAGTAAACGCCCTCAGTGTAGTTGCTGTGGCGTTTTGCAACCAAAGCATCACAAACCTTTACCTGTAGTACTTGGTAGCCGTAAAAAAAAGTTTATCGTTGATGGGGGACATCGTTGCCTTGCACCAGAAGCAACCTTTGAGCAATACAAACATCATATTAGTCCGATTACAGGAGTTATCCGAGAGTTAGGCAGACTCTCCCGTAACTCTAATGGTTTAACCCCGACTTATTTTGCCAAACATCATTGTGCTTCCGTGTTGGACGAATTCCGCTTCCTCGAGCAGAATCTAGGGGGTAGAAGTGCCGGGAAAGGCAGAACCGAGGCTCAAGC
Organism: Symploca sp. SIO2E6; assembly: GCA_010672425.1. Taxonomy (GTDB): domain Bacteria; phylum Cyanobacteriota; class Cyanobacteriia; order Cyanobacteriales; family Coleofasciculaceae; genus Caldora. The sequence goes on along the minus strand of JAAHGR010000383.1, from coordinate 390 downwards.
CAGGGCTAGTGCTTTTGGTGAAGCTATCGAACGTTACTCTGGGGTATTCCAAGGAGATGAATATAGAATCAAGAGTAACTATCAACAATTAGGCGATCAAGGCATTCATCCCAACCATTGCCTCAATTTTAGCCAAAAACAATACGAAAACAGAAGAGAGTGGAATGCCCAATGCGGCAGCTTTTTCCAGCGGGTTCCTGAACCCTTTGATGAGACGCGAGAAATTGAGTGGACACCAGTTTGGTCTTTAACTCACCAAGAATTCAAGTATCTACCAACAGCTTACTGTTATTTTGGCTATCCCCCTCAGCAATGGAGATGGGGAGATGGGGGGATGGGGAGATGGGGAGATGGGGAGATGGGGAGATGGGGAGATGGGGAGATGGGGGA
>JAAHGR010000382.1 GCA_010672425.1 Symploca sp. SIO2E6 | reverse complement strand
TGAATGAGGTGAAAGTCTCACGTTCACCTCATTCAGCTCCTCAATGATTTGGCTTGTGCAGTACCTCTTTGTGAGTGTATAACGTCATGACAGTGCCTGTGTACCAATATAAGATTCTTAGTTTTGTTGTTAGACCTATCTCTGTCAAGGTGATGTACTTCTAACAAATCTTCACTGGTAAATTTTAAACCGCATTCGCTACATTTTCCTTCTTGCTTTTTTAGAAGTTTTGCTACCACATTTCGTAGCATTGGATGTCTGCTTAGTCTTTGCCCCCAGTAATTTAAATCTCCGTCATATGGGCTTTTCGTCCCTTTAATTTTTATATGACGCTTGATTTTAACATCCTGATGTTTTTCTAGGACGTATTTATTATCCTGGGTAATGAATTTCCAGCCTAATCCTCTGTTGACCCCCCAGTAATTGGACACTACATCAGTATTGTTCTGATTTCGTGACCTCCTTCTTTTAGCCCATCCGAATAACTTCTGGAAAATTACACTGTCTATCTTGCTGAAAGTTTTAGCACTAGCTACGGTTGAGTAGTATGCCACCCATCCCCGTATAACCGGGTTTAAGGCATTGATTAACTGTTCTTGGGTAGATGCAGTATTATTTTGTATTAGACAGTCTAACTTATGTAGATGCCTTTGGATGGCTTCTTTACTGGGTTTTATAAGCGTTTTATGCCCTCTTTTTCTTTCAGTTCCTCCGACTGACCCACTTTGCTTATCGCTACATGGGTACTGCCGAATGTTGAACCCTAGGAAATCAAATCCAGCCTCTCCTTCATATCTCTCAAATGTATGAGTGATTCGGGTTTTGCTGGCTTTCAGGGCTAACCCTATTTCTGCCAACCACTCTTCAATTACTGCTTTCGCCTCTAGGACTATTTCTAGGCTTTCATCCATGAGGACAAAATCGTCGGCATATCTGACGAAACTTATTTTTCGTTTCTGACTATTTTTACCGACTCTCCTAGAAAACCTTTTCTCCAAGATGTTCTCCATTCCATGTAGGGCTATGTTAGCCAACAGGGGAGAAATTACTCCACCTTGGGGAGTTCCTTTATCTGTGGAAAATAGTCTTTGACCATCCATCACCCCAGACTTCAGCCAAGCTTTGACTTGCTTCCTAAATGTGGGTGAGGTTTGGAGTTTATTTAGCAATTTGGAGTGATTGATTCTGTCAAAACACTTTTCGATATCAGCATCTAGCACGTATTTGGATTTCTGGCAGATGCCATTAAAGATTGCTGCTATCGCATCGTGAGCTGACCTACCTGGTCTAAAACCGTAGGAATTTGGCTCAAATTTGGCTTCCCATTCTGGTTCTAGTGCCAGTTTCATCAGGGCTTGCTTTGCTCTTTCTTCTATTGTTGGTATCCCAAGGGGTCTTTTTTCCTCTTTTCCTGGTTTAGGTATCCAAACCCTTTTGGTGGGTTGAGATTTGTCATTAAATTTAAGCTTTTGTGCCAATTTAACTTTTTGGTGATTGCGAAGGCGCGATACACCGTCTACTCCAGGAGTGTTTTTACCCTGATTATCTTGAGTTACCTTTCTGACCGCAGTAATTTTGGAATACCAGGATTTGGTCAACAGCCTTTGTAACTTGCGGACTGCCCTAACGTCACCACGCTGTGAGGCTCGATAAATTCTTTTTTGAAGCTTAAAGACATAGCGCTGTGCTTTTGCCCAGTTTATTGTCTCCCATCCATACATCGGTTTTTCTACCGTGTTCATGACTTATGTACCTCTACTAAATCTTTTATCTCCAAATCACCGTGATTCCGTCAGCATATCCTTTAGCTTTCCTAAAGGCGTTTGCTTCTGAATCAATCTCCCTCTTCATTACCATCCGGCTGATTACCTTCTTGAATATCGACCTTTTCAAGAGGTAATGAAGGGTTACTTCGTTCCTAGCTCCTGCTTTGCGACTGGTTTAGAGTCCTATTATCCACCGGGTTTCTTTGGGGATGCATCTAGGTCAAACTTCGAGTTGCCTAGCCCTTATCCTTGCCTTTTGGCTCAGCCAATAACCTGTGTAGGCTGTTGTCAGTTACGATGGTTCAGACATAGGTTTAGATGAACTTACTCATGCCAGTCTCTGCTAGAAGGGATTTCCTGCCAGGTTCAGGGTTACCTCCGTTATTCCCCGCTTCACCAGATTGATAATCAGTCGTTCCAGTGGGGGAATTGCATCTCCTTGCATCTGGGAGAAGGGAATTGATTCTAAAGACTTTGTTAAGAATGAATTTTCTCTTAACTTTTCTTAATATCTCACCCTCCCAGGAGCTAAGTTGTCAAGGTTCAGTAAGTGATTTTACTTATCCTTGCGAGTGACACCCAGTCTAGAGAGACTGGTTTCTCACTCAACGAATCGCACCAAAATACCTGACATCTGGATCCATGCCGACACGACCGACTAGATTAACTACATTGAGATGTATCATGATAGTTAGTACATAAGTATTGACTACTAAGGCTACTTTAGCGAATTGACCGAATATGAGACAATCAGTACTTCTTCTGGAGGAAGCCCCGCTTAAGGCGATTCACTTAAATGCCCGGTGAAAAATTCTTCCGGATGAAAGGTTCTATTCCCCGAACTATAATTTCAGCTGAGTTGTCACACAATTTATGATAATGAATTACTCTAGTTCACTAGACGAAGCATAGAAAACGTAATAAAATCCACCTCGGTTACAGTTCAAGTAAATTTCCATCATACACAGCAGCATTTGACTTTGGGGGCGTAAAAACTAGTGGGTCTCTTAAATCGCTTTTCCCTTTCACGGGACATGGGTATAGATCTAGGCACTGCTAATACTTTAGTATACGTGTCTGGCAAGGGAATTGTTCTCCAAGAACCTTCCGTTGTCGCCATGGATCAAGACAAAAACGAACCCTTGGCAGTAGGGGAGGCTGCCAAAAAAATGTTGGGCAGAACCCCAGGTAATGTGGTTGCCCTGCGTCCTCTCCGCGATGGAGTGATTGCCGACTTTGACACGGCAGAACTGATGCTTAAGCACTTTATCCGACAGGTACATGAAGGCAGAACTCTGGTTTCACCTCGGATTGTGATTGGTATTCCTAGTGGTGTTACTGGTGTTGAACGACGGGCAGTTATGGAGGCAGCATCTCAGGCTGGTGCAAGAGATGTTTACCTCATTGATGAGCCAGTAGCAGCAGCTATTGGTGCTGGGCTGCCAGTAGCAGAGCCAACAGGCAACATGATTATTGATATTGGTGGCGGCACTACGGAAGTAGCTGTACTTAGTTTGCAGGGAACAGTTCTCAGTGAATCTGTGCGTATTGCTGGGGATGAGCTGAGCGAATCCATCACTCAGTACATGAAAAAAGTCCATAACCTGGTAATTGGGGAGCGTACTGCTGAAGAAATCAAAATTCGGATCGGTTCAGCTTATCCAACTCATGACGATGATGATACTAATCTAGAGGTACGAGGTTTACATCTGCTGTCTGGCTTACCACGAACCGTCACTATTAAAGGACCAGAAATCCGCGAGAGTATGTCAGAACCATTGTCAGTGATCGTTGATGCGGTTAAGCGAACTTTGGAGAGGACACCACCGGAGTTGGCAGCAGACATTATCGATAGAGGTATTATGCTGGCAGGTGGAGGTGCCCTATTGCAGGGCTTGGATACCTTGATCAGTCATGAAACTGGTATTGTGACCCATGTCGCAGCAGATCCTCTGAGCTGTGTGGTTTTGGGAACTGGTCGAGTTCTGGAAAACTTCAAACAGTTAGAGCGTGTCTTTAGTGGTCGCTCTCGCACCATATAGTGCTCAAGGGATTTTGGATTACTGATCAGGGAACTAATCCTATCGATGAACATGAAAAATTCCAAAATCCCTAATTCTAAATTCGGAAGCTTAGTTAGGAAATTTCCAAGTTTAGGGAGCACTTTTCTAACCTTATGAATCAAATTATTGATCTTAAGTAAATTGTTGTCAGCTACAAGTCAGCTAAAAACTGACCATTGATAAACAAATTATGTACATACTACGTCGTTGGTGGGGACGAAATGGAGTAGTGATTGTACTGGGAGTACTAACTCTAAGTGCAGCCTGGTTACTGCGTCAGACTCAAGGTGCTCTCATCTTGGAGTCTTATCAGCTACTCACCCGTCCTTTTAAATTAGGCCCAACTCCAAAGGAACGTCTGACCAATGCTCGTGTTCTAGAACTGCAAGAGCAGTTAGTTGAACTTGAAAGCCAAAATCAAAAGTTAAAAGAGCTTTTGGGTTATGTAGAAGCTCAAAAAAAGCAAGGAATTGTTGCTCCTATCGTGGGGCGTAGTGCGGATCACTGGTGGCAACAGGTAACTCTAGGTAGAGGTAGTAAAGATGGTATCAAAGTCGGCTTCATCGTCATGGGACATGGAGGGTTAGTAGGTAGAGTTGTTAGTGTGACACCAAATAGCAGTCGTGTTTTGTTGATCAGTGACCCTACTAGTAGAGTAGGTGCGGTCATCAGCCGTAGTCGCAGTATGGGCTTCATCCGAGGACAAGGGTCTAATCGTGCTGTAATGCAGTTTTTTGATAAAGTACCAGATGTCCGTAGTGGAGATGTTGTGTCCACTTCACCCGTCAGCAAACTTTTTCCGTCCGGTTTGCCCTTAGGACGTGTAGAATCGGTAAATCTTGAAAAGAGTCCTGCTCCAGAAGCAATTATTGAGTTGACAGCACCAATTAGTTACCTGGAGTGGTTAGTTGCCTATCCTCAGTAACATCCTCCTTCGCTAAATCTTGTAAAATGAATAAGGCATCTCAGTATTCACCCTGGACTCGTCAAATTATCAATTGGGTAGTGACTGTTGGTTCAGTTATCATTTGCTTGATGATCTTACCGACACGTTTACCAGGGATGGAATTGTTAGGAATTACTCCAAACTGGCTGTTGATTTGGGTAGTTGCCTGGAGTGTCAAACGCACAGCATTTCAGGGGGTGTTAGCAGCCTTAGCACTAGGACTGATTCAAGATGGTATGACTTCACCTCACCCTACCCATGTATTAAGTCTTGCTATTGTTGGAATTATGACTGCTCGGATTCAGAAGCAGCGCTATATTCAAGAAGATTTTATTTCTGTCGCCTTAATTGTCTTTGGTATGGCAGTGGTTGGGGAGACAGTAACCGCAATTCAGTATAGTTTCATGGGCGATCGCACAATAGCCGAAATCTGGACTGATCATCAGCGCATTGCCCTTTCTTCCGCAATTCTCAGTAGCCTCTGGGCACCAGTAGTCTACTATCCACTTAATCGCTGGTGGGAGTGGATTAACCTCAAAGAGGGATTGGATTCTTGAGTGGGGACAAGGAAGCAAGGGAAACAAGGAGACAAAGGAGAAGGGGAGAGCAAGTCCTGATTCCCGATTCCCGATTCCCCATTCCCCATTCCCAAACAACAAACACGTTTAAAGAACTTTGTGAGTATACTCGTGTTGTTTAACATCGTCTTCCCTACGGATCACCCTTGTCTGATTAAGTACTCGCTTGCGTTCTGTGGAGTAGTTGAAATCATTGTGGGTCACACCTAAGGGAATATGAGACTGAGCCTCCGGACGACTCTTGTAGGTGCGTGCTGCCGCAAGTGCTCGCTCAGCAAAATCATCACAAAATTGAGCTTCCGGAGGGAAGTCAGTGGGTTTTTGGAATGAGTCCTCAGAAAGCAACTCACCTAAAGTTGTTCCACAAGCCAAAGCATAGGAAGTGGGAACTCCTTTGAGAATTGCTTCTAGAGCTGCAGAGGGGATGGGTTCTATAACTTTAACTTGGTAAACTTCACCTTCTTGTTTCAAAAAGCAGGTAGCTAAACCAACCACTAGATAGGACTTGTTGGATAAGTCATCATTCTCGGTTGCCATAGGTGTTAGGTGTTAGATGTTAGGTTTTAGGGATTTCCCACTTGCGGTGCAAGGGCTTTTGAGCCAAAAGAGCCGATCTTTTTGTACAAGTATGGCCAGGATAAATTTTAACATATCAACAAAGAAGGGAACAGCTTATCTGGCTGTATTCCTTCTTTGTTAACAAACCTTTACAATATCTGTGCCAGTTCCTGAAGGAGAACATCACCCTTTAATCTCCACTACTTATTTAGAGGTAATTCCTGACTTATTTCCCAATCTTTCAGGAAAACGGCCAAGTAGCACTGTAGAGTTCATTAGGAACATCTAAAACTAAGTAGTCGTCTGGAGGGGTGAAGTGGGTCACATTTCCAGACGCATAAGCAAGTGACACACAAAAAACACAATTGGGGTGCTGCAAGCCTTAATGTTGATTTTAGATAGGCCGCAGGTGCTGTTGAGGAAAATATGAATAACCATACTTTTATAAATCTAAATCGCCAAGAAGCTCGGAATATACAGTGGTTCCCTATGCCTCGTAAGATGCATAGACCTAATCATCCCTTCAAGCTATTACCGGGTAAAAATCAACAATACTCAGATCAAAGGCTACGCGCCTCAGCGCAGCGTAAAGCGAAACAGGGGGATTATACAAATTCAATCGCTCTGCTTACCCAGCTGATTTGCCGACACCCCAATCGAGCAGTTGACTACAATAACCGGGGATTGATTTACTTCCAAAGTGGTCAACCAGAAAAAGCCCTTGCTGATTATAACAAAGCTCTACAGCTTAATCCCCAATTAGATAGTGTCTATAACAATCGCGCTAATTACTACGTATCTGTGGGAAAACTCTCAGAAGCTCTCGCTGACTATGAGCAGGCTCTTGATCTCAATCCAGGCAATTTTCGTACTTGGATCAACCAAGCTATCACTTTCCGGGAATTGGGACTCTACAATTTAGCACTGGAAAACTTTGACATGGCTTTAATCCTGGGATGTCCAGAAGAGCATATCTATGCCGAAAGGGGTCGCACTTATCATCTGCGTGGTGACTGGAACTGCGCAATTTGTGATTATCAGAAAGCTCTACAAGGGTTATCCCCCTTTGATTCTGCTAGTAGTCTGTACACAAAAGTTGAAGCCTGGATAAATCAGTTACTAAAACCCCTGAGTGCTTGATAGGTGTTAGGTTGTATGTAGCCAAATGAGATGTCAATGAGAGAGTGGGGAATGGAAGATGGAGTTTTCCATTCCCCATTCCCCATTCCCTACTTCTGTAACAAGTCTAATATTCATCCACTATTTCCGGCTCTTGCCAAACTACCTGACGCTGAGCAGGATCAACCCGATAACTCTGCTCCTGCATAACACTCCTGGCTTGCTTAGGATCAAAAAAGCGGCTAAAATCCTCTTGCAAATGCTTGACTCGTTCCTCCGTTAGCTTGACTTCTGCTCGAACTTCTCGCAACTTAGTTTGTTGTGACGAGTGATAAGGCCAAAGTTTACTTAGTCCAGTGAAGGCGGCAGCACAAAGCATGATATTGACAATTAACTTAGCTGTGGTCTCACCGAAAATAGCTCCGTAAGTATGACGCCGCTTATAGCGATGGTTAGAAGTTAGTGTTGGGTAGGAGATTAGATTCCGGGATGCGGTCGAGTTTATGAAAGTTAGTCACGATGTATGCAA
>JAAHGR010000381.1 GCA_010672425.1 Symploca sp. SIO2E6 | reverse complement strand
TTCATCAGTAATTTCATAGCAACTATAACCGGATTTGGTATCAATTATTGGTTCTGTCCAGAATAGTTCTAATAATGTCAAGTTATCTAATTCTGTTTTGACTTTGACCCTTCTCATTTTTTACCTCGGTTCAGATTTTATAATACACTTATTGATATATAAACCTTCACTGTTGAGATAAAATTGCTCGATTAAATGTTACGAGTAGTATCTGCCGTGACACAGCTAAAATCAGTAGTGCGAGCATCTTGCTCGCGCATGATACCAAATCCGGTTTACATAGACTGATTACCCATATCAACCAAATTATTTTCTGTCAAAGGCTTGGACAAATTGTGATATTGTACTTTTAAAAGCGGATTTGGTATGACTTCTAGTTAACGCCTGACAGCGAATTAAGAATTGAGAATTCAAAGTTCAAAGTTCAAAGTTCAAAATTAAGAATGGGGAATTAAGGCAACAGGAAGTAGAAGGATAAAATCAGACTCTTCCCAATTCCCAATTCCCAATTCCCAATTCCTATTTCTACATTCTCAATTCTACATTCTACATTCCCCATTCCCTACATAGTCAAAGACTGTGGGTTAGTTTCAATCAACTTCGCCAAGTCTTGCAAGAAGGATGCTGCATGAGCACCGTAGATAATACGGTGATCACAGGTAATATTCACTTGCATCTGACGCCGCACTCCCATTAAACCGTCGGCAGTGGCCACAACTTGGGGACGGGATGCTCCAATGGCTAAAATAGACCCTTGTCCTGGTGGTAAGATAGCATCAAAACGGTCAACGCCAAACATCCCTAAATTGGATAGGGTAAAAGTGCCAGAATTGTATTCATCTGGTTGTAACTGCTTACTCCTGGAACGTTCCACTAAATCTTTCCAGCTGCGAGATAGGGAATAAATATCCACTTGATCTGCATTCTTTAATACTGGGGTAATCAATCCCCCATCATCCATAGCCACAGCTACGGCAATATTAATAGCAGTTTGATATTGAATGCCTGCTCCTGTATAACTGGCATTAACTAGAGGATGTGTTTGTAGAGTTACTGCTACTGCTTTGGCTAGCAGTGCCGTCATGGTCACTCCCTTAGACTTGATTTGTTTATAAACTTTATCCAACTCATCGGTGGTAATGGTGTACCCAACTCGGTAAGTCGGCACTTGTAAGCTAACAACCATATTCCGCACTACAGCATTTTGCAGCGTATTCAAAGCTACAACTTCACCGGTAGCAATTGTGGGAGTCGGTGCTACTGCTTTGGCGACAGAAGCAGCAGGGGGAACAGTCGTAGGTGGAGGTGCTATTGCCACTGGTACAGGAGCACTAGTTTTGCCTGTAGCTGTTTCCACATCCTTTACTACAATACGTCCGTTGGGACCAGTACCTTGCAAGGTATTCAAATCTATCTTGAGTTCCTTGGCTAACTTGCGAGCACGAGGAGAAACGATAATCCTACCATTACGACGGCTAGGACTATCTTGAACTACAGTAGTGGTTGCTGCCACCGGTTCAGGTGCTGCTGCTGTCCCAACCTCCTTAGCTGTCGCCGTAGTTGGTTGACTCATTTGAGCCGCTTTTTGTTTAGCCGCCTCAATTTCCGCTTCTGTTTCTGCAATCAGCGCAATAGGAGCACCAACAGCAGCAGATTCACCAGCGGCTACTGTGATTATGGCCAAATAACCCTCATAAAAGGACTCAACGTCCATATCCGCCTTATCAGACTCAACCACTACCACAGTTTCACCTTTTTCTACTTTATCGCCCGGTGATTTTTCCCAGGCAACTATCTTGCCTTCGGTCATGGTAGAACTGAGGGCGGGCATAAAAACGTCGTGGATCATGATTTAGTCTTCCGAATCAACTTAATCTGAGCTAGCAAGCAAGAACCTTTGCCAGATCGCATTGTAGCTTTTTTAGGGAATGGGGAATAGGGAATTGGGAATTGGGAATTTAGAATTTAGAATTTAGAATTTAGAATTGATTGCCTGCCACCTGCCTTCTAACTCCGGTTCCCCTCCTTGGAGGGGTTAGGGGTGGGTTATGCCACCTGCCTTCTAACTCCGGTTCCCCTCCTTGGAGGGGTTAGGGGTGGGTTATGCCTCCTGCCTCCTACCTCCGGTTCCCCTCCTTGGAGGGGTTAGGGGTGGGTTATGCCTTCTACCACCTAACACCTAACACCTAAAACTAGATATCACCGCGAATTTCTTCAACAACTCCATCCCGCAGCAGGACTTCAACATTCATTTTGCGCACCAGGTTATCTCCTACTTCAACCCGGAAAAAGCTCTCTATCTGCCCTTGATTAACCTCCTGATCAAGTTCTAGTATCTGGACTTGTTGCAATTGTTGTAGTTGCTGATTTTTTTGCTCTAGCAGTTCACTTTTCTTTTGATTAACCTGAACTTGAATATTTTCGATTTGTTGTGCTACTTGAGGACTAGGGGGTTGGGCATTCTGCTTTTGCAATTCCGCAATCGCTCTTTGTCCTTGCAAATCTAGCTGTTGTAGCTGAGAGTCGATTTGGTTGATCTGCTTTTGCAGCTGCTGCTGAACCTCATCCTTCCATCGCGGTGTGACGATGGCTTTGATATTAACGGGCCGCTTCAACAGTAGATTTGATTTAGATTCGTCCATTGGGGTTACTTTAATCAGGTCTGATGGTTTTTTTCTGGAATTGGTCTTCTTAACCTAAATCAGGCAAACATCCCGTTTATGATATCGCGATAATGTTCCGTCACAACGGGTCGCCGGATTTTTAAAGTTCGAGTCATCATGCCATTGTCGATGGAAAATGGCTCTAGAATCAACTTGATCTGACCAATACGGTCATCAGGACGATAACCAGGGCGATTTTTTACCTCCCGGTTTAATTCCTGCCGGAATAAGTCTTGAATTTCTTTACTCTCCAAGTCAATCTCTTTCCGGAAACCGTCTGTTGGCTGTGAGGAGGCCGACTCTGGTACACTTAGGTATAGATTCTGTGAAGCTGCCCATTGTTCCAGGGTATCAAGATTGGGAACGATTAAAGCTCCTAGAGCTTTTTGATCTTGACCCACTAACATGATTTGGTCAATATAAGCACTCCGTACACAGGCATCCTCAATCGGCTGAGGTTCAATATTTTCCCCATTAGAGAGCACAATTGTATCCTTAGCCCTTCCCGTCAGGACTAAATGGTTTTCAGAGGTGACCCAACCCAAATCCCCGGTATCAAACCAACCTTCTGAGTTAATTACCTTAGCTGTGGCTTCCGGTTGGTTGTAGTAACCTTGCATAACCTGGGGTCCCCGGATCATGACTAAACCTCGTTCCCCTCTCGGAACCGTTTGACGAGTTTCGGGGTCCACAATCTGAATTTCTGTCTGGGGCAGGGGTGGTCCGGAGGAACCCCGTAAGTTACGCCAATAACGACGCGCATTAGTCACTGGTGAGGTTTCTGTCAAACCATAGCCGACTAGTACCTCAATACCAATAATTTCAAAAAACTTGTCTATGTGTCTGGCTAGGGAGCCTCCACCACTCATCACTTGCTTGATTTGTCCCCCAGTAGCTTGGCGGACTTTTTGGTAAACTAACTTGTCTGCTAGTTGATGAATTGGCCACAGAGTAGCTGCTTGGAAACTAGCAACTAGACGTTCGAGGAAAGATGGATGGAGTTGCTCTATACTCAAACCTTGGGCTAGGCGTTTGACTTCTATGTAGTTTTGACTAATAGCCAACAACTTTTGCACCAATCGCTGCTTACTGGGGGGTTGCTCACGGAACTGTTTTTGGACACCTTCGTAAATTGCTTCCCACAGCCGAGGCACTCCTACTACAAAATTGGGTTGGAATGTGGGAAAATCTTTTTTGAAATGCCGCTGGTTGGTGTAAATTTGGGTGCAACCCTGAGAGAGAAGAAAATACTCCCCTGATCGCTCGTAAGAGTGCCAAGTAGGTAAGATGGAAAGGACGCGATCGCCTGGTTCCAGGACTAATACTGTACCCAAGGTGGTAACCTGGTGTAGGAGGTTACCGTGGGTCAGCATTACCCCTTTAGGTCTACCACTGGTACCAGATGTATAAATTAGGGTTGCCAGGGTTTCCCGATTGTGAGTAAAGGTTATTAGTTGCTGAGATGCTCCAGCAGCCATTAGTTGTTTGTAGTTGAAAATTTTCCAGCTTTCCTCTGCGGGAGGCTCTTCGTCTGAGAGGAGGAGTATCCATTCCAAGGGAAGTTCAGCCAAACCCTCTCGCAGTTTCTTGAAGGTGTTAAGATTTTCCACCACTAAACCGCTGCTGCCACTACTAGCTAGAATGTAAAGTAGCTCCTCTCGTTCTGCTTGGGCACTACGCACTACATCCACTGCCCCTGCAGTCATGATACCCTGGTCAGCAATCAGCCACCGAGGACTGTTATCGGCAAACAAGGCAATCCTTTTAGGAATACCAGTCTCATCCAATCCTGGTTGGAAGCCAGAAGCTTGTAAGCCAACAGCAAATTGCCGAATTTTCTGGTACAACTCACCATAGGTCAAACTTATGGGAGGAGCATCATAGGCTCCTACACAGTGAGGATCTTTGAGAGCAATGATATTGCCAAAGCGTTGAGCAGCTAAAGGCCATACTTCTGGTAGTGACTGGAGTGAGGAATAGTCAACACCACGTTGGAGATTAGTCAGTTCTTGTTTCGTAAGTTGGTTGGTAGGATGGTCTTTTAACATAACTTCCCTATTGGGGTCGGTTTTATGTTTCTACCATATTCCTGTACTAAGAGAGTAGAGAGGCTGTAGTGGACACAATTGTTTCTGTCTGCGATTTTAGAGCTGTAAAGGAGCAATAATCGAAGGAGAACAAAAATAACATCAGATGGGTAAGGGAGGTAATCTCTGGAAGTCTCTAAGTAGATAGTTAATATTAAAGTTAACTAGTGAAGGTCGTCATTGGTCATTTAAGACGCATTTAAAATAGTCTATATGCGCAGACCCACTCCATTATTAATAGTATAAGCAAAAAATCACCATAATTGCAACTAATCGAGAAAAATTACCGAAAGCGGCGGGAAGCCCATTCCTTCAGGGATGGGAGGGATAGCCGCCCGCCGCTTTGTTGTTTGTTGTTTGTTTTTTGTTTTTTGACAAACAACTAACAACTAACAACAAATAACGCTTGCATCCCACGTACTTTAGTCGTGGGATGAGTTAAACTAATCTGAAAATAGAACCGGACGCACCGGACACGGAGAAACCAGAGTTTTCATCCTTCGTTACTTGTTACTTGTTACTTGTTACTTATTCTCCCAAGCCCTAAGTAGGCAACAGGAAAGAGTACTGTATATTAGGGAAGTCTCCTTTTACCTGTTGCCTTGCTAAAACAGTTAACCACTCCCCAAGCCAAAGCCTCTAACTTTCAGATTATCTTTTGGCTAAGTTTGAGTCTGGCTTTTGCCGCCCATTATAGTATCCTGGGGTATCAGCAATCCCTAGGTCAGTATTTTGTACAGGATGATGCACGGCAGCATGTGTTTTGGATGCGGCGATTTTTAGATCCAGAATTATTCCCCCAGGATCTGATTGCCGACTATTTCCAATCCGTGGCTCCTTGGGGTTATAGCAATCTATATAAGGTATTTGCCACTATCGGCATTGACCCAATTGTTCTGAGCAAATATCTACCAATAGCACTGGGTTTAATCACCACAGCCTACTGTTTTGGAGTCTGCTTAGAAATTTTGCCGGTACCAGTGGCAGGATTTATGGCAGCAGTGATGCTCAACCAGAATCTTTGGATTGAAGATGATTTAGTTTCCGCCACCCCCAGAGCCTTTATCTATCCTCTACTGTTAGGATTTTTGTATTATCTCTTGCGAGGTTCCCTGCTACCCTGCCTCATTGCGATCGCTCTACAAGGTCTATTTTATCCTCAATCTGTCTTCATTTCTTCCGGAATCCTCATTCTGCGAGTCTTGCAATGGGAGACGCGGAGACGCGGAGACGCGGAGACGCGGAGACGCGGAGATGGGGAGACGCGGAGACAATTCTCCATTCCCAATTCCCAATTCCCAATTCCCAATTCCCTGTTCCCAATTCCCAATTCCCAATTCCCAATTCCCAATTCCCAATTCCTTATTCCTGGACTGGGAGTAGCTCTACTGGTACTCTTACCTTATGCTGTGAGAGATTCTCCCTTCGGACCGATTATTACAGTAGATCAAGCTAAAAGCCTACCAGAGTTTTGGTCAGGGGGTAGGTCAACTTTCTTTCGTGATCATCCCTGGTTGTTTTGGTTAGGGGGACGTAGTGGCATTTTACCAGATATGCCGGTGACACCTCTATTCTTCTTGACTGGTTTCCTGTTACCGATACTACTGCGCTACCCTTCCCGGTTCCCTCTAGTTAAGGAAGTTCGAGGCAAAGTAGTTATCCTGGCTCAGTTGATGCTGGCATCTTTGGGGATGTTTGTTGCTGCTCATCTTTTCTTATTTAAACTGCATTTGCCTAACCGCTATACCAGTCATAGCTATCGAATTACCATTGCCCTAGCAGCAGCGATCGCGTTGACGCTCATCCTAGATGCTATTGTGGTTTGGGCACAGGGAATTGGGAATTGGGAATTGGGAATTGGGAATTGGGAACAGGGAAGAGGAAAAGGACTTGTTTCTGACATTTATAGGGGGTGGTGCGCCGCCTGTGGGGTGGCTCTAAAGAAACCCGGTTTTTGGACTCGACAAGTGGTGGCAGTCGGGATAGCAGTACTATTAGGAATGGCCATTACTCTACATCCCTACACTTGGAGACATTTTCCCAGAACTCAATATCAATTAGGTCAACTACCAGAATTATATGAGTTCTTTGCTCAACAACCCAAGGATATTCTGATTGCCTCTGTTGCCGAAGAAGCTAATAACTTGCCAACCTTTGCTCAACGGTCTATCCTCGTGGGCAGTGAATATGCGATTCCCTACCATACCGGTTACTACGAACAATTCCGTAAAAGAGTCCTGGATTTGATCAAAGCTCAGTATAGTCCCAACTTAGCAGAAGTACAAGAATTTATTGCTCAGTATAAGGTTGATTTTTGGCTGTTGGACTTAGACGCTTTTACTCCAGAGTACTTAGCAGAGAATCAGTGGTTGCAACAGTTTAAACCAGTAGTGAAGGAAGCTCAAATTGGACTTGAAGAGGGAAGATTACCGGCTTTAACTTTAAGGGAGGATTGTTTGGTTTTCCAGACTGAGGGTTTGGTGGTTTTGGAAGCAGGATGTGTGGCGAATTCAAAATTCACAATTCAAAATTGATAAAGAGAATTTGGTACAAATTAAGTGCTTGCGAGCGCAAGATATCCGATCATCACATTAGAGATCTTCCACATACCGCAAATATCGCACATATCGCACATATCACACATCTTGTAGGGGCGGGTTTAGTGATAATTTAGACCATTTAACCCAAATATTGGAAGCAAAACCCGCCCTGTCGATATCCTTCCGGTTAACCTAATCAACCGCAATTTAGGACATTTGACCCGAATATTGGGCTCAAAACCCACCCTGTCAGTATCCTTCCGGTTAACGA
>JAAHGR010000380.1:6559-7572 GCA_010672425.1 Symploca sp. SIO2E6 | reverse complement strand
CCCCCTTTGGATCCCCCTTCCGTCCCCCTTTGGATCCCCCTTCCGTCCCCCTTAATAAGGGGGAAACCAGAGGATGCTACGCTTTGACTTCCACGGGAAGCCGGACGATGCTACGCTTTGACTTCCACGGGGACTTCTGGAAGAGTGTACTTAATTACGGCAGAATATAAAATTTTGTCCCAAGTCCAAGTTTAACTATTACTTCTTTTACTTTTTAAGGAGGAAACTATGAAGCGAATTGCGACGTTTTTCATATCCTGTGTGGCTGCACTGTTACTCATTGCTACTCCAGCTTATGCAATGACTATGCAATCAGGCAGCTTTTCCCTAGGTAGCTCAGGTCCTAGTGCCCTAGCAGTAGACACAAGCACATTTTATGATGTGTTCTTCCCAACCCCATTCCCAGAAGGTTCAAATGTCATTGTGATTCCAATGGTTCAAACTTTTAATGGGCCAGATACCCCTGGTCTCAGGATTGCCAATGTAACCACGACTGGCTTTCAGATCAGGATGAACGAATTAGTTCGTGGGGGTCCAAGGGAAGCTCTCTCAGATGGGGGGCATTATGCTGAACAGATTGGCTGGATAGCTATTGCTGATTAATCACTTTTAGTAGTTGTTTCTCTCTAGAGTAGGGGCGTATTGCATACGCCCCTTTTGCATATTACTGCGCAATAAAGCTAATTTGTAGTCCTGGAAGGCTTTACTCGTAGGGGCGGGTTTAGGGATAATCTGGAAACATGCAGGATAACCTTGGTACAAAACCCGACCTATCGATAACCTTGCGGTTACCAAGTTAGGTGTTAGGTTTTTCGGTTTACCTTTAACAAAAGTTCTAGATCCGCGATCGCTTGTTGATTTATTGGTGAGGAGTTGGCTTAAGCTTAAGGATGTCGCAGGGCGGGTTTTGAGGGCAAGATTCGGGTTAAATAGTTGAGGTTATCACGCTTACCCGCCCCTACTAGGGCATACGAGCATAGATACGATGGGTGCAGTTTAATGCAAATTAGACG
>JAAHGR010000380.1:0-6459 GCA_010672425.1 Symploca sp. SIO2E6 | reverse complement strand
AAGGATGTCGCAGGGCGGGTTTTGAGGGCAAGATTCGGGTTAAATAGTTGAGGTTATCACGCTTACCCGCCCCTACTAGGGCATACGAGCATAGATACGATGGGTGCAGTTTAATGCAAATTAGACGTATTTGTTTAATTGGTCAGCACTATTGGCAATCGCAACAACAACCTACTATCTTGATACAACCTTTTCTGGATATATCCAAAAATTAGCCTTTCCTCAACCAGTATATATGTGCGCACATTTTCCCATTATCAAATAATAGTAGAAAATCAAAATAAAGTCAAATCCAAACTCGTAGGGGCGGGTTTAGGGATAATCTGGAAACATGCAGGATAACCTTGGTACAAAACCCGCCCTATCGATAACCTTGCGGTTACCAAGTTAGGTGTTAGGTTTTTCGGTGTACCCTTAACAAAAGTTCTAGATCCGCGATCGCTTGTTGATTTATTGGTGAGGAGTTGGCTTAAGCTGAAGGATGTCGCAGGGCGGGTTTTGAGGGCAAGATTCGGGTTAAATAGTTGAGGTTATCACGCTTACCCGCCCCTACTAGGGCATACGAGCATAGATACGATGGGTGCAGTTTAATGCAAATTAGACGTATTTGTTTAATTGGTCAGCACTATTGGCAATCGCAACAACAACCTACTATCTTGATACAACCTTTTCTGGATATATCCAAAAATTAGCCTTTCCTCAACCAGTATATATGTGCGCACATTTTCCCATTATCAAATAATAGTAGAAAATCAAAATAAAGTCAAATCCAAACTCGTAGGGGCGGGTTTAGGGATAATCTGGAAACATGCAGGATAACCTTGGTACAAAACCCGCCCTATCGATAACCCGGAGGTTACCAAGTTAGGTGTTAGGTTTTTCGTTTCACCTTTAACAAAAGTTCTAGATCCGCGATCGCTTATTGATTTATTGAGGAGGAGTTGGCTTAACCGGAATGATGTGGGAGGGCGGGTTTTGAGCGCAAGATTCGGGTCAAATGGTCGAGGTTATCACGCTTACCCGCCCCTACGAGGGCATACGTTCATGGATACGATCAGTGCAGTAAAAGAAGTCGGGGATCTGGACTGATCGCATTCTTGTAGTATCTAAACGACAAACCACCTTACTGAAACTTCATATAATTTGCACAATTATTCATATAATTTGCACAATTATTCAGCAGCACTTGATGTTAAATATACTACAGTACAAAAAACTAACACCTACCACCTAGCATCTAGAAGGCAAGGAAGACAAGGAGGACAAGGATATACCAATACCCAATACCCAATACCCAATACCCAATACCCAATACCCAATACCCAATTCTCCATTCTCCCAGTGAACTCGATAGCCTCACCCTCTCTAGAAATTAATGCCTCTCGGCAGTTTACCTCCTGGCTAGCAGAACAACAGGTGAGTATTGCCTTTACTACCTATCAAGCCGGTAAAGTCTTTTTTATTGGCTTGCAACCATCGGGAAAATTGTCGGTTTTTGAGCGGACTTTTGAGCGTTGTATGGGTTTGTATGCCCAAGGTTCAACTCTTTATATGAGTACACTTTACAAATTGTGGCGGTTTGAAAATGCCCTGGAACCGGGACAAGTTCACAATGGCTATGATGCTGTGTATGTGCCACAGGTGGGGTACATTACGGGGGATTTGGATGTGCATGATGTGGCGGTAGGGGAGAGTTCTCTGGTTTTTGTCAATACTTTATTTAGTTGCCTTGCCACAGTAAGCGAAACTCACAGCTTTGTTCCCCTATGGCAACCTCCATTTATTTCGAGATTAGCAGCAGAAGACCGATGTCATCTCAATGGCTTGGCACTAAAGGATGGGCAACCTGCTTATGTAACAGCAGTAAGCCAAAGTGATATTGTTGAAGGCTGGCGGGAGAAGCGCCGGGATGGCGGTTGTGTGATTGAGGTTGGGAGTAATCAGGTGATTGTTGCTGGGTTATCGATGCCCCACTCACCCCGCTGTTATCAGGGTAAGCTGTGGTTACTCAATTCCGGGACAGGGGAATTTGGTTATGTGGATAGACAACGGAGAAACTTTGAAGCGATCGCTTTTTGTCCAGGCTACTTACGCGGCTTAGCCTTCAGTGGAGATTTTGCCATTGTTGGAGTCTCCAAACCTCGAGCCAATAAAAGTTTTAACGGTTTAGCACTCAATGAACGGTTGCAAGGTAAAGATGCTCAACCTCGGTGTGGACTATTGGTGATCGATCTCAGAAGTGGAGATATCGTTCACTCTCTACGCCTTGAAGGCATAGTCACAGAACTCTATGATGTACAGATTTTATCAAGAATGCGATGCCCGATGGCGATCGGTTTTAAATCTGATGAAATTTGTCGGGTGATTTCTATGGGGAAGCCTTAGGGGAGATGGGGAGATGGGGGGATGGGGAGACAAGGGAGACAAGGGAGACAAGGAGGACAAGGAGGACAAGGAGGACAAGGAAGAATCAGATATACCAATACCCAATACCCAATACCCAATTCCCAATTCCCAATTCCCAACTAAGGAGAAAAATTCATGACATTTGATCCAGTTATTCAACTCTCAAGCCTAGATGGCAGCAACGGTTTCCGCCTGGATGGCGAATTACGAACAGACCGGCTTGGCTATTCGGTAAGCGGTGCAGGGGATATCAATGGGGATGGTATTGATGACCTGATTATTGGTGCGCCTCGTGCTAACGGTAATAATAACGGCAATTATTCGGGTTCGACCTATGTGGTGTTTGGCTCTACAGAAGGCTTTGACTCCACTTTCGACCTTTCTAGCCTCGATGGCAGTAACGGTTTTCGCCTTAATGGCCAATCGGAATATGACCAATCCGGTAGCTTTGTAAGCAGTGCGGGGGATATCAATGGGGATGGCATTGATGACCTGATTATTGGCACATCTGATGGTGAAAGTCTGGGCAATTATTCGGGTTCGAGCTATGTGGTATTTGGTTCTACAGACGGCTTTAACTCCAACATCGACCTTTCTAGTCTGGATGGCAACAACGGCTTTCGCCTGAATACTCAAACCCCAGATGATAGCTTCCGTCGTCCAGTGAGCAGTGCGGGGGATATTAATGGGGATGGTATCGATGACCTGATTATTGGTGCACCTCGTGCTAACAATAACGGCAGTTTTTCGGGTTCGAGTTATGTGGTGTTTGGTACTACAGAAGGCTTTGACTCCACTTTCGACCTGAAAAACCTCGATGGCAGCAATGGCTTCCGCTTGGATGGCGAATCGGAATCTGACGATTCCGGCTTTGCGGTGAGCAGTGCGGGGGATATCAATGGGGATGGCATTGATGACCTGATTATTGGCGCACCTCGTGCTAACAATAACGGCAGTTTTTCGGGTTCGAGTTATGTGGTATTTGGTTCTACAAAAGGCTTTGACTCCACTTTCGACCTTGCTAGCCTAGATGGCAGCAACGGCTTCCGCCTGGATGGCGAATCGGAATCTGACGCTTCCGGCTGGTCAGTGAGCGATGCGGGAGATATCAATGGGGATGGTATTGATGACCTGATTATTGGCGCAATTGCTGTTGACAATAACGGCAGTTTTTCGGGTTCGAGTTATGTGGTATTTGGTACTACAGATGGCTTTGACTCTACTTTCGACCTTGACAGCCTCGATGGCAGTAACGGTTTCCGCCTGGATGGCGAAGCAGCAGCTGACTTCTCCGGTATTTCGGTGAGCGGTGCAGGGGATATCAATGGGGATGGCATCGATGACCTGATTATTGGCGCCAATCGTGCTGACAATAACGGCAACGAATCCGGTTCAACCTATGTGGTGTTTGGCTCTACGGACGGTTTTGACTCTAACCTCGACCTTGGAAACCTCAATGGCAGCAATGGCTTCCGCCTGGATGGCCAATTATATGACCTCTCCGGCTTTGTCGTGAGCGATGCGGGGGATATCAATGGAGATGGTATTGATGACCTGATTATTGGCGCATTTGCGGCTAATAGTAGCGACATTAATTCAGGTTCGAGCTATGTGGTATTTGGTCGTGCCTCTAATCAAGACCCAGTTGCTAATGATGATAGTTTTACTGCTAATCAGGATACTGCCCTAACTATCCCAATTGCTGAACTGTTAGCCAACGATGCCGACTCTGATGGCGATAATCTGACTATCACCGCTATTACTAACCCCAATGGCGGCACGGTTATTTTAGATAACAGTAACGTCATTTTCATTCCAGATGCAGGTTTCAGTGGTACTGCTAGCTTTGAGTACACCCTCGACGATGGTAACGGAGGGTTAGATAGTGCAACTGTTACCGTGGAAGTCGGAAAAAATATCACCGGCAGTAACCGGGGTGATACGATTGATGGGACTAACGGTAACGATATTATTAATGCTGGTAACGGGCATGATACAGTTAACGGATTTGAAGGGGATGATCTCCTCAACGGCGGTAACGGTAAAGATCTGCTCGATGGTGGCGATGGCAACGACATCATACTCGGTGGCAATAGCCAAGATACCCTCTTCGGCAGTGCCGGTGACGATACTATCGATGGTGGCAACGGTGTAGATGAACTAACCGGTGGCTTGGGCAATGATATCCTCAACGGTGGTAACGGTGCAGATGAACTAATCGGTGACTGGGGCAATGACATCCTTACCGGTGGCAATGGTGCAGATGAACTATCTGGTGGCTTGGGCAATGACACACTTTCCGGCGACAACGGTGCAGATGAATTAACCGGTGGCTTGGGCAATGACACACTTTCCGGCGGCAAAGGCGCTGATAAACTAACCGGTGGCTTGGGCAATGACACACTTTCCGGTGGCAATGGTCGAGATTTATTTATCTTTGCTGCGGGTGACGGTACTGATATCATTACCGACTTCAGAGGTGTTGATCGCATCGGTTTGCTCAATGGATTGACCTTTAATGATTTGAACTTCTCCGGAAGTGACATCATAGTTAATGCCACAAATGAGGTGTTGGTCACTCTGACTGGGGTTGATACCACAACTCTGACAGCAAGTGATTTTGTTGTGATTTAAGTTTGTTAATGAGTAATGAGTAATGAGTAATGAGTAATGAGTAATGAGTAATGAGTAATCAATGCAAGAATTTTGAATTGAGAGGCTCTGTGCAGGTTTGTTGGTAGAAGCGGCAAGTATCACAAGGTCCTTCTGGATTAACGGCACAACGAATGAGCTCAGAGTGAGCATTAAACTGGCAACTAGCATCACCAATTACCCAACGTCCTGCGATAAGGCTTTTTTCCTTGGGGCGTTGGGCAGCCTTAACGTAAAGTGCTACTTTGTGTAATCGATAGCGTCCTGATTTTAAACAATAGCGGTGGCGACGTTCTAAAACTGCGTAGGTTTGGCCTTGATAATCAAGATAATTACCCGGTTGGGGTGTCCAATCAAGTTTGATATTTCCCAGGGTCTGACGTGGGTGCGTCAGAATGAGCTCTGCTGGTATAAAATCTGGCTCCATAGTATCAATGTAATGCTGACTACATTTTGGATGGTAACGCGATCAGGTGCTTAAGTGTTAGGTGTTAGGTGTTAGGTGTTAGGTGTTAGGTGAGGTTTGAGGGATTCAAGTGCCCAAAACTAGGATAAATGCTTCATTACTTGTTACTTGTTACTTATTCTCCCAAACCCTACTTACCTAGTGTTTTGAGTCAACTGCAAAACCCTGTAGAGACGTTCCATGGAACGTCTCTACAAGGTGGCAATACTAGTAGGTTAAACCCCTATTTATCCCCACACCTCCTACACTCCTCACACTCTCTTAACCAAGCAGTATTTTACAGGGTGGAACATAAGAGGATATCTTATACCAAATCCCAATTGAGCTCACTACCATCAACTTTTAACCAGTCGTAAAGGATTTTTCGTTCACTTGAGCTCAAAATGTCGAGATGCTCTCGCGTAAAGGAGTAAGTTTGACCCCGAATCTCGCAACACAAAGCATAAGCTTTATGTCCCGAGTGCATGATTTTCCCCTGAGTGGCTTCAGTGACATCGAAGCTGACTAACAAACTTCCATCTTCTATGACCGAGATAATGAGGGAAGGTGTTGAACTAACAGATTCGTAAGTAGCTGTTGGCATATTTCCTGGTTGTAATTGTTGACAAATACTTCAGAAGTATCTGATTAGACGCTGTTTAATACAATAACAGCTTTATCTACCTAAATCGATAAAGGTTTCAGCAAGAATTATGGATATTAGATGAAGTGAATGTGAATTTTTTGTCTTGGAAGTTTTTACGACACACTTTACACCAATACTGATAGTTAAGGAGAGATATGAGGGATAAGGGAGACGACTGAATCCCTTTATATGACTAGTTTATAACCTTGTTTTTCGGGAATTAATCAATTTTTAATGTTTAATTTTGAATTCACCGTTAGGCGCTCATTACTTACAAGTGTGAATCAAGTTTCCCAAATAATAAATGAGA
>JAAHGR010000038.1:15985-27597 GCA_010672425.1 Symploca sp. SIO2E6 | reverse complement strand
GTTGCACCTGTTCTAGTTTATTGAGATAAAAACGCTGGACTTGTGTACTTTCTAATAATAAGCTATACACTCCCACATCCTCTGGTTCTAGGGATTTACTGGGAAAAATCACCACAGCCTGCCAATGGGTATACTGGGGGTTCTGTTGCAAAAACACGAATATTTCTGCAAACAAGCGATGGTAAATGAACTCATCCTCTTGGAATTGAACCTCGACAAAAAATACGGTGGGGTTGGGGTCAAGCAATTGAAGATTGAAGATTGAAGATTTTAGATTTATTCCATAAATAAATTTAGAGGCTTGTGACTGCTTTATTCTTCAATCTAAAATCTAAAATCTAAAATCTAAAATCTCTCTGGTCATTTTCTGGGGGGAGGAATACTCCATCAATGCGAAAGGCAGTTTGTTTAACCTCTATAGATTTAAATCTATACCCTTGACGTGATGGTTGTCCAATGAGCTCAAAAAATAGTGCTGGGACATCGTGGAAGATGCGGTAAAACAGGGAATCGGTCTTCACGGTAGGGGTTTGAGTAGATTTGAGATTGAGCAATGATTCAAAATTATCTTGCTCTTGCTCTTATTTTCTGATATTATTATTTCATAATTGGTAAAGTGTGCACCTATATATAAAGCCTCTCAAGTAATACACTAATTTCTTGTGGAACAGGCATCTTGCCTGTAATGCCAGCTATTAAAGATACCAATAAGCCAATCCCGATAACCTGTCCCGGTGGACAATCAGTGATTGGTGTCGGGAGCCGGGGCGGGTTTAGTTTAGTTATCCTTGAGTCGCTAAGTTTCTGGTGAACCCGCCCCTACATGGTTCGATATTTGCCAAAGAATTGCATACGGTAGGGACACGCTTTACCAATCATTAAGGATATTGATCAACCAATAAGCTAAACCTGCTTTAGTGGGACAAAATCCTATCGCCCCAATTTCTCCCGTAAATTCTTGCGGTTGTTAATCGCATCTTGGTATTTGCCTAACTCATACCAGATCCGGTTACAATGGAGCCGCTTTGGTAAACCGCGACAACCCTGTAGAGACGTTGCATGCAACGTCTCTACAGGGTGAGATATAGCGGGTATATCGATACCGGATTTGGTATCATCTAGCGCATTGCCTCGACCAAACCAAGCATTAGCATCGTCAGGTTTAATCTCAATGGCTTTATCATAGGAAGCGATCGCATCTTGGTATTTGCCTAACTTCCCTAGCGCATTGCCTCGGTTATACCAAGCATCAGCATCGTCAGGTTTAATCTCAATGGCTGTGTCAATAGTCAGGTTTAATCTCAATAGCCTTATCATAAGCAACAATAGCTTCCTGATAACGACCTTCAGCATACAAATCATTTCCTTGATTGTAATAATCCTCAGCCGTCAGCGACTCCATTGCCGAATTTTGGGTAACTTGAGCCAGATTAGCTAAATAAATGTTAGTGGGAATGCCCCATTTAAATACACTTGTTTGGGAGCCAACATCCTCAGCATCTTCCTCATCTCCCTCTGCCCCAGTTTGCAATACTTCGGGAATCACTTCCCCTTTGAGTTTAGTTAACTTATAAACTTCGATATCACTGCGTCCATGAATGGCAATAATTTCTCCCGTTGCACTCACCACTGGCCCCCCACTCATACCTCCCGCTGTGGTTGCATCGTAAGCGATACCATAACCTCTCAGCAATTGACTAATTGCGGTTACATTACCGGGGACAAAATGGTTTACTGGACTTCCCCCACTTTGAAAATAGCCAGAAACATAGACTCGATCTCCTTGATTAACCTGATCTGAGTCCCCTAGGGGTAAGCTGGGATAGGGACAATTCTTGCCTTTTGGTTGAAACTCCACCAAAGCCAAATCGTAATCCGGGGAACGTAGAATACTAGTTGTACTCCAGATTTTCTCGTCTTCGGTTTTAATGTTTAAGCTTTCTTCGGTTGAGGTAACATGACTGGCAGTAAGAACTGTACAGACACCTTTCTGACCATCAACAAAGAACCCACTGCCATTTCCACCCCGATTGTTGTAGGAAATGAGAACAACACTTTCGCCAATTTTCTGAGATATTTCTCCCGGCGACAGAATTTTTTTAGAACAGCCAACTAGCGCGAGAAGGCAGACGGCAGAAGGCAGAATGTTGTACCATCGATAACGCCAAAATTGCATGTAGGTATTAGGTGTTAGGTGTTAGGTGTTAGGGGTATTGCCCAGTAGGGGCGTATTGCATACGCCCTTGTCATATTGCTAAAATATTTCAATAGATGTAGGTTGGGTCGAGGCAACGAGACCCAACACAGCAGATACAGGTATAATTTTCATTGCTAGTGGTTAGCTTTCAGCAGTCAGCTATTAGCTTTTTGGCTGATAGCTGACTGCTTGGAAAAGTGCTGAAATTTCCTTGTATCCTTGCTAGAAACCCGGTTTCTGGGAATTTACCGATTAATTCTCAATAAACGCGATCGCACTACATTGCTCTGCTCTCTACCTCAAAAACTCGGAGAATAGGTAACCAACCCCTAATTGAATTCCCAAATCTGTTGTTTCTAGAAAACCTATACTAATAGAACCATTGGCCACAAATTGTCGTGAGATGGGAAACTCCACACCACCGGTAAGCAAAAAACCAACGCTGCTGTTATCACCGGTAGAAAAGGCAGCACCTCCACCCACAAAAGGAGCAAACTTAATCCGTTCAAAGGGTTGCTTAGCAGGGATTACAAAGTCATAAGTGGCTGGTAACAGGAAGGTGGTGTTATCGGCAATGAGGACAGCAGGACGAAATGAGATATTGCGCACCAGATTGAGTTTGGCATTAACCATAAAGGCTCCCCTGCCTAAAGCACTCTCCTCATCATTATCATCACTTAAACCAATATTGCCCCCAATCCCGATCCAATTGGGAACAGGACGAGGAGTGCGACGGAGATCGAGATCCCGCTGAGCAACGGTAGTATCTAAAGGTTCAGCAATTGATTTTGGTTCAACTGTCAAAAGAGCCGCAGATGTATCTAAGGTTCCTGGCATTGGTTCAACAACTTTGGATTCAGGGGAATTAACTGGATACTCCTTGATACCTGCTATATTGGTTGGCAGGAAATAATCCTGCTTCTTGATCTCTTGGGAAACTGGTGTAATCCCAGTCTGTTGGCTTCCGGAAACAGTCCTTGTGAAATTAAATTGCTCCGCGTCTGGTGCCTCCTGGGTCTCCGCGTCAAGTTCCAGATTAGACTCCCATGAACTTTCGCTCACAACGTAAGATGCCAACTCTGGTGTCTCCGCGTCTCCGCGTCCCCGTGTCCCCGCGTCTCTTTCCAAGTCACCGGCAAGGGTTTGGAAGGAACTGGTACTCCTCCTAAACCATATATCATCTGGCTTGTTGGGCTCTGCTGAATTATCCTCATATTGCCCAACCTCTACAGCTGAATCCAGGCTGGGAGTTTCGGCAGAGGCAGACATGGTGCTACTGACGACTGTCAAAGCGGTAAGACCTACTAGGTAGGGAACTTGTCTAAACATCATATCTTTTACTTTCACCCCTCACAAAATAATGTTAATTTAACACTTTAGGTGTCAGATTGATAGAAACGATAGAATAAATATGCATCTTTAAAGTCATGTTGATCTTCAACATGGTGGATAATTTTTTGTTCTAAGAGCATTTGTCCTAACCGAATCGCTTCTTCTTTGGTGGCTTTTTGGGTCTTCATGAGCCATTTGACTGCTTCAAACCCCACAAAGCAGTTATGGTAAGACTTCAAACGATACTTGCGATCGCGAATTTCTAATCCGCCAGGACTACGCATCTGGTTAACTAAGGTATCTAGATCGATCTTCTCTAGGAGATTTTTCGGTTCCGTTGGTATAAAATACTCTGGTACTAGCTCTTCAGCATCGGCGGGAACTAAATTCTCGATTACTGTGACTCCATCAGGGTAGTAAAGTTGTGGTGGTGGTGGAGATTGCTGCTTGAGCCAGGTAGCTAGTGCTTCTTCGAGTTGTGGCGATCGCAAGTGCAAATCCCTTTGGGGGAAGGGGATTTCAATCCCATGCTGACGCAGGCTTGCTTCCATCTGATAGTAAAGATCGCTTTGGAGTCGGAATTGATGGGGTGGGTCACAAATCCAAACTAGAAGTTCAAAATTCAGAGCATTGTCTCCAAAACCCTTAAACCAGACTTGGGGTTGGGGATGACCTAAAACCTCCGGATGGTGGGTTGCTGCCTCTAGAATAGCGGCACGCACTTTGTTGATATTGGAACCATAGGCAACTCCTACGGATAAATGTAGGCGGGAAACTGGATCTCCATGATTCCAGTTAACTACTTCTTTTTCTAAAAAGTGAGAATTGGGTACAATAATTGTTACTTGGTCTAGGGTGCGAATCTCGGTGCTACGAGAGCCAATCCTCTCCACTGTACCCACCAAATCTCCCACATTTACAAAATCCCCTACACGAATTGGTCTTTCCAGCAAAATTACTAAACCGCTGACAAAGTTGTTGGCAAGATTTTGCAAACCAAAGCCAATCCCTACCCCCAGGACACTGGCAAAAATGGCTAAGGAACTGACATCTAAACCACGGACTTGGAGAATGATAATTAGACCAAGACCAGTGAGGACATATTGAACTAATATAGTAACAGTTTCCTGTACCCCTCGGTCTGCCCCTTGTAACAGGGGAGATTTTTTGAGTAACTGGGTTAACCAGCGGACGATGAGCCACAGGGTGATAATGGCCAGCACAATCACCAACAGGTCCCAAAGGGAATAATTCCTCTCATTCTGGGAAAAAATCGGAGTGTTAAAATTCCTAGTTAATGAGTAACGCCAGCGCCGCAACCAGGGGAAGAGTCCAGTGAGGTAAAAAACTACCGTGCTCCATAATCCCAATTGCAGACACACTAGTACTAGACTCACCACTTTCCCCGGATCATGGGAGGTAGAAGCGCGTCCCAACCACCTCACCCATTGGGAAGGTAAATGGCGACAGAGCCACCACAAACCAAAATGAGTCGCGATCGCGAGGGTCAAAACCCCTATACTAGTTATTAGGGCTTGGCTTTGGTAGGCAAGGGTACGCTGCTGTTGGGCTTGCTCAATACCCGTCTCAATTTTTTGCTGCCAATCTTTAGCCAACTCTGCTGGCTCTACCCCTGATCTGACATCCCCTGCTGTAACCGTGAGAAGATGGCGGTCATTAATGCGGATCGTCGGCAGTTGCTCTTGAGTAACTATTTTGGTTTGAATTGGCTTACCAGACTCAATTTTCTCATCTAAGATAGTGTTAGCCTGTTGGGCTCGTTCCTCCGCAGAGAAGTTTTCCAGTTCACCCACCTCGAATAAAGTCTTACCATTGATGACTACAGGGGCTGCAGTTTGGCCGATAGTTGAGTGAGCCTGAGTTGGAGTTGCACTCAGCACTAGCAACAGGGTGATTATACCTGTTAAAGTGATTAAAACTCCCTTAAGTGAACAACGGAAACGCCAAGTGACCAGGCAGAAGGCAGAGGGCAGAAGGCAGAAAGCAGAAGGTTTCAAGGTTCTAAGGATTTAAGGAAAGGAGGAAGTGTTCCTTTCTTTTATAACGGAACTGGCAAGATGCCAGTGCTCACCTAATAAAGGACATTGATTAAAGTAAAATGACTTACAGTATGAGAGAAGGGGTATCCCGGAGTATTGGATTGTTGACCCCCAAGCACAGGTTGTGACTGTACTGATATTGGTCAATGGTAGGTATCAGGCAACTGAGTTCTCCGGTAATCAGCGGGTTGTTTCGCAGATTTTCCCTAAACTAGACTTGACTGCTGTCTTTTCTAAAGTGGAACTAGCATCCTGCCAGTGTTCTATATAAAGTGGAACTGGCATCCTGCCAGTGTTCTATATAAAGTGGAACTAGCATCCTGCCAGTATTCTATATAAAGTGGAACTGGCATCCTGCCAGTGTTCTATATAAAGTGGAACTGGCATCCTGCCAGTGTTCTATATAAAGTGGAACTGGCATCCTGCCAGTACTCGAAGCTGAAAGCTGAAAGCTATTGTTAACGTTTGTTAAATTTATGATATATTGAACGCAAGACTGAGCGAATAATCCAGGGATTAAAGCAAAAAAGCTGATAGCTAAATCGGCAATCAAACTAGGGGATTTTCAAAATAATGCGCGTAATTTTACTGACTGGCAAAGGGGGAGTCGGCAAAACCTCCGTGGCTGCCGCTACTGGTTTACGTTGTGCTGAGTTAGGCTACAAAACCTTGGTTCTGAGCACCGATCCGGCTCACTCCCTAGCAGATAGTTTCGATTTAGAATTGAATCATGACCCCAAACTAGTTCGTGCTAATTTGTGGGGAGCCGAATTAGATGCCCTCAGGGAATTGGAAAGCAACTGGGGAGCCGTCAAGCGCTACATTACCCAGGTACTGCAAGCGAGGGGATTAGATGGGGTTCAGGCTGAAGAATTAGCCATTTTGCCGGGAATGGATGAGATATTCGGCTTGGTGCGTATGAAGCGTCACTACGATGAGGCGGAGTACCAGGTCCTGATTATTGATTCGGCACCCACAGGAACAGCACTACGGTTGTTAAGCTTACCAGAAGTAGGTGGTTGGTATATGCGCCGCTTTTACAAACCTCTACAGAATGTATCTGCTGCTTTAAGACCTTTAGTAGAACCCTTATTCAAACCAATTGCTGGCTTTTCTTTACCAGATAAAGAGGTAATGGATGCTCCTTATGAATTTTATGAGGAGATTGAAGCCCTGGAAAAGGTACTAACCGACAATACGAAAACTTCCGTGCGTTTGGTCACCAATCCCGAAAAAATGGTGATTAAAGAGTCCTTACGTGCCCATGCCTACTTGAGTTTGTATAATGTTGCTACAGATTTAGTAGTGGCCAATCGGATTATTCCCGAGGAAGTGACTGACCCCTTTTTCCAACGCTGGAAAGAGAATCAGCAGCAATACCGACAGGAAATCCACGACAATTTCCACCCCCTACCGATTAAGGAAGTCCCTCTCTACTCCCAAGAGATGTGTGGCATTGAGGCTCTAGAAAGGCTCAAAGAAACCTTGTATGCTGAAGAAGACCCGACTCAGGTTTACTATAAGGAAAACACGATTAGAGTGGTACAGCAACAAGGTTCCTATAGTCTGGAACTCTACTTACCAGGAATTCCCAAAGAGCAGATTCAACTGACTAAAACCGGCGATGAACTCAATGTTAGGATCGGCAACCATCGCCGTAACCTAGTACTACCCCAAGCCTTAGCCGCCCTACAACCAGCGGGAGCCAAGATGGAGGAGGATTATTTGAAGATTGGATTTAATTAGGTGTTAGGTGTTAGGAGGCTGCAAGGCAGGAGGCAGAAAGCAGGAGGCAGGAGGCATTCCCAATTCTAAATTCTAAATTCTAAATTCTAAATTCCCAATTCCCAATTCCCAATTCCCAATTCCCAATTCCCAATTCCCAATTCCCAATTCCCAATTCCCAATTCCCAATTCCCAATTCCCAATGCTTTCATCCTACGCTATTGATTTTGGCACTAGTAATACTGTAATCACTCGCTGGAATTCGGCAACTCAGCAGCCGGAAACATTGAGCTTACCTGGTATCTCACTACAATTGAGTCAGAATCCTCCCTTAATTCCCAGTTTGCTCTACTTAGAAGATGCCAATCAAGGTAAAGTTATTGTAGGACAAACTGTGCGCGATCGCGGTCTTGATCTGAGTTCGGATCACCGTTTCTTCCAAAGCTTTAAACGGGGGATTGGTACGGATATTCAGGGATTTTTGCCGGAACTAGATGGTAGGATTGTCTCCTTTGAAGATGTGGGAGAATGCTTTCTAAGTCAGATCATCACTCAACTATCTTCATCTCTCCACCAAGAAGGAGGACCAACTGGTATCGAATCCCTGACTCTAACTGTACCGGTGGATAGCTTTGAAACCTATCGCCATTGGTTGACAGGGGTATGCCAAGCTTTACCGGTAGAACAGGTTAGGATCTTAGATGAACCCACTGCTGCGGCTTTGGGTTATGGGATTGCTGATGGGGAAATCCTGCTAGTGATTGATTTTGGTGGCGGTACTGTGGATTTATCGTTGGTGCAGCTAGAGGCAAATTCCCAAACTGGCACCAAGCCTTTAGGTTTCCTTCTCAAGTGGGGTGAAAAATCCCTAGGGAAAAGTTCGGGACAGCAGGTGAAAATTGCCCGGGTACTGGCAAAAGCTGGACAAAACTTGGGGGGTTCGGATCTGGATAACTGGCTAGTGGATTACTTTGTAGAAACTCAAGGCTTGACGCGATCGCCTCTGACTACTAGACTAGCAGAGCGGTTGAAAATTCAGCTATCTCAACAGGAATCAGCCACAGAAGTTTATTTCAATGACGAAACCTTCGAGAGTTACGAACTCAAACTAAACCGCAAGGGTTTTGAAACCATCTTGCAAAAACACCAGTTTTTTGAGATACTAGATGGGATGATGATCCAATTACTGCAACAAGGGCGTCGTCGTGGTATCGAAGTCTCAGATATTAATGCCGTCTTGCTAGTAGGCGGTACAGTAAAAATTCCCGCAGTGCAGACCTGGGTACAACAATACTTCGACTCAGATAAGATTCGTTGCGAAAAACCCTTTGAAGCGATCGCCCAAGGAGCACTACAGCTATCTCAAGGCATCGAAATCCAAGATTTCCTCTACCACAACTATGGCATCCGCTACTGGGATCGACGGAACAACTGCCACAATTGGCATTCGATTATTAAAGCCGGACAAGCTTACCCGATGAATCAACCAGTAGAACTGGTTTTAGGAGCCTCCATCGAAAATCAACCCAGCATCGAACTAGTAGTGGGAGAGTTAGGTGCAGATACAGGTACTACCGAAGTTTACTTCGAGGGCGATCGCTTAATTACTCGCCAGGTAGGTGGCGGGAAAACCACCGTCCAACCCCTCAACGATAGGGAAGGAGCCAGAAGCATTGCTCAATTAACTCCTCCAGGCAATCCAGGAAGCGATCGTATTAAAATCCAATTTTGGGTAGATGCTCAACGTTCCCTTAAAGTTAATGTTGAAGACTTACTGACGAATCAAACCTTATTGGCTAATCAGTCAGTGGCACAATTAAGATAATTGAGAATTGAGAATTGGGAATGGGGAATGGGGAATTGGGAATGGAGAATTGGAAATTGATAACTTTGAATTGTTAATTGTGTTTGCTGCTATGTTTTGCTATTATTATAAATAATGGAGAAAGTGTGCGCTTATAGATAGGGCTTACTGCATGATATGAGTAGGTCAATCATTCCTTGTTACTTGTTACTTAATCGATCGCTACTCTACTCTATTAGATCTTGCGATCGCCTCTTATCTTAGAAACCGGGTTTCTTTAAGAAACCCGGTTTCTGGACATCGTAACCTGGGTAATAGCGATCGCGCTTATTGGTTAAAATTTTATCTAAGGCTAGATTAGGGCTATGGGTGGGACAATGGCAGGGCGGGTTTTGAGGGGAATATTTGGGTAAAATGGGCAAGGTTATCTCTAAACCCGCCCCTACGAATGGGTGAGAATGTTGGGAAATTGGATAGCTAGCGATAAAATACTTCCTATGCGATCGCTTATTCATTTTTGCTCAATACCTAAAAAAATGCGATCGCTGTAGGGGCGTGTTTAGGGATATAATAGGGACATCAGCGACAATCTTGCTCCCATACCCGTTCCTAAGAAATATGTCTACCAACTCTCCAGCTGCTAAACAACTTAGCACTAAACTAAATTTCAATATCTTGGTGGAAAATCAAGACCAAGACTTATTTCGTGCTATAGTCCCGGGGTTGCCTGATTGCCAAGTTGAAGGGACTAACAAAGAAGAAGCCATCGCTAATATTGGCAAACTTTTGAGGGAGCGTTTAGCGAAAGCAGATATCATTTCTCTGGAAGTTGAATCTCCTAACAACGAACATCCTTCGTCAACCAATCTAGCCGAATCAATAAATTAAAATTTCTGGAGCAAGTTTGACAAACTAGTACAAGAATTGAGAATTGAGAATTGAGAATGGGTAATCGGTAATAAAATGATGTAAACTCGTAGGGGCGGGTTTAGGGATATGATTAGGACATCAGCATTAATCTGGGTACAAAACCCGCCCTGTCGATAACCTTGCCGAAAGTGCGATCCCTTATTATCTTAGAAACTGGGTTTCTTAAAGAAACCCGGTTTCTGGACATGGGTAACTTAGGTAATAGCGATCGCATAGTATGATCTCCCTGGTACTTCCCACGAAGCAATGCGTGAACCTTACTAACCTGGATATTGAGTTACAATGATTAAAGAGAGAAGGTTAATTATCATGCAGGCTATTTTTTGGAGCGTAGAAGAAGTTGCCTATAGGGCAAAACAACTTTATGAAAATGGTATTCGCCAAGAAGTTGAACATAGTGATAATCTTGGTAAAATGATTGTGATTGATGCGGAAACTGGTGAATATGGTATTGATAAAACTGGTGTGGAAACTGCACTAAAACTCAAGCAAAAGAAGCCAAATGCTAGGTTATTTACTATGCGGATAGGTTATGATGTTGCTGTCAGCTTTGGTGGTGGGATGGAGCGTAATATTTAATGATTTATGGGAGATTAATCGATGGCAAAGCCATAGTACCAATAATTTTTCGTTTACCTAAACAACCAGATTTTTCTCTAGATTTTGTTATTGATACTGGATTTAACAGTATCCAACCTGTCGATAACCTTGCCAAAAACGGGATCGCTTATATCTTAGAAACCGGGTTTCTTTAAGAAACCCGGTTTCTGGACATCGTAAACTGGGTAATAGCGATCGCGCTTATTGGTTAAAATTTTATCTAAGGCTAGATTCAGGCTATGGGTGGGACAATGGCAGGGCGGGTTTTGAGGGGAATATTTGGGTAAAATGGGCAAGGTTATCTCTAAACCCGCCCCTACGAATGGGTGGGAATGTTAGGAAATTTGATAGCTAGCAACAAAATACTTCCTATGCGATCGCTTATCCATTTTTGCTCAATACCTAAAAAAATACAATCACTGTAGGGGCGGGTAATGGGATATGATTAGGATATCAACAGTAACCTTGATACAAAACCCGCCCTATCGATAACCTTTCCGAAAACGCGATCGCAATTATTGGTTAAAAATTTATCTAAGGCTAGATTCGGGCTATGGCTCGATA
The DNA here is from genome assembly GCA_010672425.1 of Symploca sp. SIO2E6. Taxonomy (GTDB): domain Bacteria; phylum Cyanobacteriota; class Cyanobacteriia; order Cyanobacteriales; family Coleofasciculaceae; genus Caldora. The sequence continues at coordinate 16,385 of JAAHGR010000038.1, read as the reverse complement.
ACGGCAGGGCGGGTTTTGAGGGGAATATTTGGGTAAAATGGGCAAGGTTATCTCTAAACCCGCCCCTACGAATGGGTGATAATGTTGGGAAATTGTATAGCTAGCAACAAAATACTTCCTATGCGATCGCTTATCCATTTTTGCTCAATACCCAAAAAAATGCGATCGCTGTAGGGGCGGGTAATGGGATATGATTAGGATATCAACAGTAACCTTGATACAAAACCCGCCCTATCGATAACCTTTCCGAAAACGCGATCGCGCTTATTGGTTAAAATTTTATCTAAGGCTAGATTCAGGCTATGGGTGGGACAATGGCAGGGCGGGTTTTGAGGGGAATATTTGGGTAAAATGGGCAAGGTTATCTCTAAACCCGCCCCTACGAATGGGTGGGAATGTT
>JAAHGR010000038.1:0-15885 GCA_010672425.1 Symploca sp. SIO2E6 | reverse complement strand
AAAATTTTATCTAAGGCTAGATTCAGGCTATGGGTGGGACAATGGCAGGGCGGGTTTTGAGGGGAATATTTGGGTAAAATGGGCAAGGTTATCTCTAAACCCGCCCCTACGAATGGGTGGGAATGTTGGGAAATTGGATAGCTAGCAACAAAATACTTCCTATGCGATCGCTTACAGCGCAAAGCGCTGTAATGAAGTACACTTTTCCGGAAGTCCCCCTTATTAAGGGGGATTTAGGGGGATCAAAACTGTACCGCATAGCAGAGCAAACTGCTGTATCCATTTTTGCTCAATACCCAAAAAAATGCGATCGCTGTAGGGGCGGGTTTAGGGATATGATTAGGACATCAGCAGCAACCTTGAGACAAAACCCGCCCTGTCGATAACCTTTCCGAAAACGCGATCGCTTATTATCTTAGAAACCGGGTTTCTTAAAGAAACCCGGTTTCTGGACATCGTAACCTGGGTAATAGCGATCGCGCTTTGTCGGAGTATTCGGGTAAAATGGATTTAAATGCAAGATCGTCTAGGTAAACAGAAATTGTGGATAACTGGAATATTTTATTAGAAAATCGGGATGATGGTTTGACTGTAGCTACTGTTCTAGAAGTTCCCAATCTTCAAACTACAGACAAAACCAAACAAGGAGCGATCGAAAAAGTTCGACAGCTTTTACAAGAACGTTTAGCACAAGCCGAGATTATTCAAATTTCCTTGCCAAGAAAAGACACTGATGCCAAAAATTCTTTCATGAAGTTTGCGGGTATTTTTGCAGGAGACCCAGATTTTCAAGAAATTATGTCAGACATAATAGCAGAACGAGAAGATGACAGTGAAATATGACTTTGTGGATTATCGATACTGATCATACATCACTTTTTTTGGCTGGTAATAGAGCGATAATTCATCAGGTTGCTGAACATTATGCTAATATAGCAATTACAGTAATTACCGTCCAAGAATTATTTAACGGTTGGAATGGAAGATTAAATGATCCTCGACAAGCACATAACTTAAGTAATCTTTACAGTAAATTATGGGAAACTACAGAGTTTTTCAAGACAATGAATATTTTGAACTTCGATCGCGATGCTGAAAATTGCTATAACGAATTACGAAGAAATCGCAATTTGGCAAAAAAAAGATTAGCAAAGGATTTACGTATTGCTTCTATTGCACTGATGCAAAATGCTATAGTAGTCACGCGAAATTATAAAGATTTTTCCCAAGTTCCAAGTTTAGAAATAGAAAATTGGGTAGATTAGTTTTTTTTTATAGAGAATTGCGATCGCTTATCCATCTTTGCTCAATACAAAAAAAATGCGATCGCGTAGGGGCAGGTTTAGGGATATGATTAGGACATCAGCAGTAACCTTGATACAAAACCCGCCCTATCGATAACCTTTCCGAAAACGCGATCGCGCTTATTGGTTAAAATTTTATCTAAGGCTAGATTCGGGCTATGGCTCGATAACGGCAGGGCGGGTTTTGAGGGGAATATTCGGGTAAAATGGGTAAGGTTATCTCTAAACCCGCCCCTACGAATGGGTGGGAATGTTGGGAAATTCGATAGCTAGTAATAAAATGCTTCCTACGCGATCGCTTATCCATTTTTGCTCAATACCCAAAAAAAATGCAATCGCTGTAGGGGCGGGTAATGGGATATGATTAGGACGTCAGCAGTAATCTGGGTACAAAACCAGCCCTGTCGATAACCTTGCCGAAAGTGCGATCGCTTATTGGTTTATTATCAAAGATGTTCTTGGGTCAAGTTAAGATTAGTTTGAGCTAGGGGATGGTTGAAGCGAAGAGCTTGCTTGAAGCTGTCGATGGCTTCTGAGTAACGCCCTAGGTGGTAGAGTGCAGTGCCATGACCATTCCAAGCTTCGTCGAGTAGGGGATCAATTTCAAGAGCAGTGATAAAATCTTGGAGGGCGGCGCTGGGGTTGTGGAGTTGGAGGAGAATACAACCGCGATTGGTGTAGACAATTTCGTTGATTTCATCTTCTGTTTCCGAAGTCCAGTTTTCAAACTTCCTCAGCCAATTTTCCCCAAATTGCTTTGCCATCACAACTCTTTCCACAGCAAAGGATGCACATCATACCAAATATGCTTATCCCCATTATCATCAAAATAGCGATACTCCAACAAACAACGACTAAACAGCAAACTGCGGTGCATGTCATCATTTTTGATCGCTTTGGATTGATGCACATCCCGCAGTAACATCCACTGTTGCTCCTCCACTGCTCGCCGGTACACGTCCCGCAAGGCATCGGTAGCCCGCCGCACTGCCCGTGCCTGAATTGGCAGCCCATCTGTTTTTGTAATCGCCTCCTGCATCAACTGCACTAAATCTCTTACATAACCGCCACTCATCAGGCACAGTTCCCGTAGTACTGCCTGTGACTCAAAGATATTGGGTACTAGGGCATTCTGCAAACTGGGTGGAACTCGCCGTCGAATTACCATTTGGAGAATCTCCAAGCCTTTATTATAAGGTTCTCCATTGGTCTGACGCACCATAATTGATGGTAACACCAGGGGAATACCATAGTTATCCTTCAGTTCCGTTGCCCAACGGGAATAAATTAGGGAAATTGGTACTGTGTAGATAATATGGCAGTTGAGTGCTTTGAGTTGCTCATGGCGATCAAGGAAAATCTCCTCATGGTTACTACGTTCGTTGTCCCGGAAGATAGGCACAATGCGATCAAGATTATCCGCAATTACCAGCAACTTCGTTTTCTCTGGCAAATGGTTCCTGCCATCTTCAATGAACAGATTGAGGGTTTGGATGAGGGTTTCCATGTGGGGTTCCAAGCTAGCTCTAATTTTCCGACGTTGCCCTGGTTCTGCCCGTACCGAAGCTGTCAATTTGGAAAATTCCTGGAATGCCGACTCTAAATTGACTTGCTCCAGGTTGATTTGTGTCAAAGTCACATCTTTTAATTCCCAGAGCCGCCCCTTGAGCCAATTAAGGATGGGCTTTGGGTTGGCTTTCTTCAGTCGCTGCAACAAATGGCGGGTGCAGGCTAAGAGAATGTCTGTATATTCTGCATCTTGGACGCTGATATCTTCTTCATCTGCTGCAAAATAGACTACTACATGATCCCGATCCTCTAAGTCTTTCTTCAACCGCAGCAATTCTGTCGTTTTACCCGATCCCCGATAACCAGAATACAACTGACAGGTGAATTGCTGCGATCGCCTCACCGTGCGCCCCAAATCTTCCAGTACATCGTCATCTCCCCGTACTGCCCGACAGTCCACATAAGCCGGATCTCCCGGTTGTAAGGGTGTGGGAGTAAAGGCATTGTACATCTCATCAAGGAGATATTCCATTTCCTGGGAGGTAGACATAGTGGGGAATTGAGAATTGAGAATTGAGAATTGAGAATTGGGAATTGGGAATTTTTTCTTTTATATGCTACTACAGGATCTATGACAAGGCGATCGCAAACTGTAGTGCGAGCATCTTGCTCGCGTTTGAACTACATTAAGCTAAGTAGACTCAAGTCCCGCTAGTATTTCCCTTAATAACTCTGACAAGGTAGCTTCCATATCACTATATTGGCTGGAGAGTTTTTTCGCAATAGCCTTGATTTGTTCCTTGTCACCAGAGTTACTGTCTCTGAGCTGTTGTATTAAGTCACGTAGATTACGAGCAATGATTTCCAGATTGCCAAATTTCTGTCCTGATTCCGTATTTTGAGGTTTCGGTAAATTAGCAATTCCAGAAGTAACGCGAGTGTATTCGTCTCGAATGTTGTTCGCAAAGAAGGTCTTCAAATTCAGGAGTAGATCTGGTTGCAATTCGATCAACTCAGAAAATTTGTCGGATGAAGCGGTGGCAACTCTAACATCACCAATCAAATCAGCGTAACTTCTAACCAGCTTACTCAGACCAGCAATTGATAATTTTAATTCCTGAACTTTGGACTCTGTATCTTGAATTTGTCCTTGTAGTTCTGATATATTCTTACGCTGTCCTGGAAGGATTAGTAAATTTTTGAGCGGTGCAATCAGCTCATATGTTCCTTTTATATTTTGAATGGAGGAGGCGAGGCTACTGATTAGTTCTACTGGACTACTTGCCATGATCTAGAAAACTCGTGATTTGTAAAGATTGGCCATAAGTTCCCAGTAGGAACGTAGAGCCACTATTCTACGATAAACATCCCGATCCTGGGTAGAATCGAGGGATTCTGCTATATTACTGAGAAGTTCAACTGCTTGTAAAGCAGATTTACTGGCCATCTTATAGTCTTTTTGATCCAGATAAAGTTGGTATTCCCGATAGATTGCTTCCAAGCCCAACAGAACAATGTCATCAACACTTTGCTCTGATTTAGTAAAGGACTGCGCTTCTCCTAAAAGAAGAGATTTCGCATCCAGGAAATCACAGATGCCTTCAATCAGTGGGTGGATAACATAGAAGACTCGCTGATCTCCTTGTGTATCTAAGTACCTATATTCTAAAACGTATTGCTTAAAAAGTAGATGTCTCTGGGAGCTGTTGATCCCTTTTGATAAGGAAACCTTGGCAAGCTGTATCCATTCATTCGGTTCTATGGTGCTTTTGTACACATCCCGCAGGGCATCTGCCGCTCTTTGTAGGTCTTTTGCCTTAATTGGCAGCGCATCTGTCTTGGTAATCGCCTGCTGCATCAACTCTACCAAATCCCGCACATAGCCTCCACTCATCAGACACAAGTCCCGTAGTACTGCCTCTGACTCAAAGACATTGGGTATCAAGGCTGCCTGTAGACTCGGCGGAATCCGCCGTTGAATCACTGTTTTGAGAATCTCCAAGCCTTTGTCGTAAGGTTCACCATCTTCCTGACGCACCATAATCGAGGGCAACACTAAGGGAATACCATAGTTATCCTTGAGTTCTGTTGCCCAGCGGGAATAGATCATGGAAATCGGCACTGTATAGATAATATGACAGTTGAGGGCCTTGAGTTGCTCGTGGCGATCGAGGAAAATCTCCTCATGGTTGCTGCGCCCGTTTTCCTTGAAAATAGGTACGATGCGGTCTAAATTATCGGCAATCACCAACAACTTGGTTTTCTGTGGCAAATGGCTGCTGCCATCTTTGACAAAATCATTGAAAGCTTGGATTAGGGTTTCTGTGTGGGGTTCGAGCCGCTCTCGAATTTGCTGGCGTTGTCCTGGTTTTGTCCTTACTGCTGCTGTCAGTTTAGCAAATGCTTTCAACCCCAACTCTAAATTAACCTTTTCAATATCAATCTCGGTTAACATCACATCCTGCAAATCCCGTAGCCTGCCTTTAAGCCAGTTGAGGATAGGGTCAGGGTTAGCTTCTTTGAGTCCCCGCAGCAGATGGCGGGTACACGCTAGTAAAATATCCGTATATTGGGCATCCTGAACACTGATATCTTCTTCATCTGCTGCGAAATAGACTACTACATGACCCCGATCCTCTAGGTCTTTCTTCAACCGCAGCAATTCTGTGGTTTTACCCGATCCTCGATAACCAGAATACAACTGATAGGTGAATTGTTGCGATCGCCTCACCGTGCGCCCCAAATCTTCCAGTACATCGTCATCTCCCCGTACTGCCCGACAGTCCACATAAGCCGGATCTCCCGGTTGTAAGGGTGTGGGAGTAAAGGCATTGTACATCTCATCGAGGAGATCTTCCATTTCTTGGGAGGTAGACATTTTTGGGAATTGGGAATTGGGAATTGGGAATTGGGAATTGGGGATTGGGAATTGGGAATTGGGAATTGGGGATTGGGGATTGGGAATTGGGGATTGGGAATTGGGGATTGGGAATCGGGAATTGTTGCTTCTACATGTTACTACAGGATCTGTGATGAGGCGATCGCCAACTGTAGTGGTAATGTTGCATTATGATGATGATGTAGTGCGAGCATCTTGCTCGCGTCTGAACTCCTGCTCGCGTCTGAACTCTTGCTCGCGTTTGAACTCCTGCTCGCATTGGAACTACAGTAGTCTGGTGTTGGGTTACGCTATTGTGACCCCAACCTACTTATAGGCGCATACCTATCCTATTATTCAACAATAATAGCAAAAAATAATGTTCATCACAACCAAAACTCATACTCAGAGTCAGAAAGCGATCGCAAATCTTATCTCAAGGAAAGGATAAACAGTTATAATTCCCGAATACCTTGCAACCTTCCTCCTTACCTTCTGCCATCTGCCTTCTGCCTTGGAGCCTTGTTGTAACGATAGTGTAAGTATTCAACCGAACTTGATATTAGTCCAGCTTAGGATAGAAGATTTTGATTGCATACTCCTTTACATTTTGTTACAAAGGAAGAAGAACTTTTGTGGATGCGCAATGGTTATGTTTGGTGGCTTCGCCGGTACAACAGCAAATTCTGGCACTGACTGGGGAGAGCAAATGCTCAATACAGTTGCTAGCAAGACGATTCGCCACCTATTTACACGGAGCGAGTCGGTAGAAGTTTCAGTTCGTTGTTTTCCCTCCAGCAAGTTGTTGCAGGGTAGCATCGACAATTTTAAAATGAGTGGTCGTGGCTTGGTGATTCGTCGGCAATTTCGAGCAGATGAGATGTCCTTTGAAACCGATGCCGTGTCCCTTGACTTCGGTTCGGTGCTCAAGGGTGAAATGAGACTCAAGCAACCTACCCAGGCAATTGCTCGGGTAGTCCTAACTGAATCGGACATTAACCAAGCTTTCAAAGCCGAATTAGTGAAACAGCGCCTAGAAAATATTTCTCTACCAGCTTTGACTGAGTTGTCGGGTGGTGAGCCAGTGTCTTTCACGGATATTGAGTTGAAGCTGCAACCTAACAACCGGATACAGCTTTTTGCTAAAGCTGACTTACCGACTCACGGTTTAGTACCGGTTAGTCTAACATCCACTGTAGCAGTCGAGCGGCGGCGTCGCCTGCTGTTTAAGAATTCTCAGTTTGAAGCCGATTCTGTACCTGAATCTTTGCAAGCAGTTTCTCAGACCTTGACAGGGATACTTGATGAGATCTTGAATAACATGGTTGATTTGGATCGCTTCAACTTAGATGGTGTCACGATGCGGATTAATCGCCTAGAAACCCAAGGTGATAAGTTAATCTTCAGTGGCTACGCGCAAATTGATCGCATTCCCAATAATCCCTAATTTAGGGTACAGCTAAAAATGTATAATAAGAAGTAATGAGTAATGAGTAATGAGTAATGAGTGATGAGTAATAGACATCTCCATAAAAGAACCTGAAACCCTTATGGGACTTGGGTCAATATTGAGTTTTTGGAGATGTCTAATGAGTGGATATAGATTTTTTGGTGTTGTATCCCCATCTTCCTTGTCCTCCTTGTCTCCCTTGTCTCTAAACCACCAAATTAGCTGTGCCACGCCAGTAGGGGCGGGTTTAGGGTCACCGTTGACACATTCAGAGTGAAAATCTTCATACTAAACCTGCCCAAGTGATAACCTGGGCAATGTAGAATTTAAAATATGGACAACAGTTGATTAAGGGAGTGGAGCAAAATTTGAGTTTAACCTTAAATATCTCTCCAGTACTCAAATTAACTGACGAGCAATTTGAAAAACTTGCTGTGGTTAACCGAAACCTACAGATTGAACTAAAATTTAGTTTAGATTTACAGCCAATTTGGGGTTAGAGATAGGAACTTACCAGCTGATAGCTGAAATTCCCAATTCCCAATTCCCAATTCCCAATTCCCAATTCCCAATTCTAAATTGCTTCTAAATTTTCTTCCCCTGTCCTAATCCGGATTACCTCATGAACCGGACTAATGAAAATTTTACCGTCACCTACTTGCCCAGTGTAAGCAGCATCCATCAATTTTGCCACCAATCTGTCCACCAGTTCATCTTCAACGACAACTGCAACTTTGACTTTTGTCAAAAAATCAATGGTATACTCATTACCACGATACTGTTTAGTGTTACCTCTCTGTCGGCCAAATCCCCTGGCTCCAGAAATGGTCATGCCCACAAAACCCGAGTTTACTAAGGCGGTTTTTACTTCTTCGAGTTGATATGGTCTGATAATTGCTTCTACCTTTTTCAAGTTCCTAACTCCTGAGTTGTGTGTTCACTGAAAGCGGCAAGAAACTGATTCCTTCCTGGGAGAGAAGGGGTAGCTACCTGCCTTTGAAAGTCATTTAGCATTAGTCATTAGTAGTTGGTCAAAGCGTACAAACGACTCTTTGACTAATATATATCATTTGCGTTAACGATCTACACTTATTTTTGAACGTATTACAATCAACGGAAAAATATTACCTTGAAGGCAATCTTTTCACACAACCAATTTGCCCAGTCAATCCCCCAGATGTTTGTCAGTTTTGAGAAATTAAAAGTTAATCAAATTACAGAAGTTAGTTCTTGTTGATTACAATTTTATACCAAACAGCTACCAAACTATCCAGAACCCCGACTTCTTGAAGAAGTCGGGGTTCTTAGACGCGAGGAAATTAGGTCGGATAGATTTTCCTTGTAACCTTCCGTGTCTTTGTAGTTATTTACCTTCATTGCACCTACCTTGGGAAATCTCAGAAAATGCGGCTGAATGAAACTTAAATTTGATTAAAAGATATTTTTTCTGTAAAATAAAAATACGTGTATGGAAAAATACTAAACTTGTTCTTCACACATCTCTGGTAAAATCCTCCTGATCCCAAACTGATCACAAGAATATTGGTGGGTAAATATACGGAGTAAGCACTCAATGTCACACTTAACTATAATTAACCTTAAACGCAAGAAAAAACAACTACTGAGTGTGGGTATAACTTTACCTATACTAACGTTTGGGGTAGGACAAGCTGTGACCAGTGCTGAGCTCATCAATCAGGAGGAATTTCAGTTATCCACACTTTTGCCCATACCAACAGTTAGTATTTCTCAGGCTAAACTTAATAGTAACACATCCGAAACGTTTTACCCAGCAGCAAGAGGGGACAGAACCAAGAAGTGCAATTGGCTAGGTATCTGTGATCAAAAGGAATGATGAAGTTTTTTCAAAGAGAGCTCCTGAGGAGTGCTCTGCGCCTCCAACTACAAGGAAAAAACACTTTTCTCTGTTCCGAAGTTCCCTGCTCCGAAGCTCCCTTTCAGGTGTGTTGAGCTACAATTAAGTAAGGATAGTGACTTTGTATGACATTAGATCTACCGAGGTTTTATAAGGCTTGTAATCCCAGCAAGTCTCTGACCAAACAACAGTATTATATTGATTTTGCTGCCGTCAGAGGTAGTAAGATCATTAGGACCCTCAAGCGCCAGATTGCGGTCATTTCACCGGATGAACCGACTTGCCAACTGTTTACTGGCCATATTGGCTGTGGCAAGTCCACGGAATTGCTCCGACTCAAATCTGACTTGGAGCAAGAGGGGTTCCATGTGGTTTATTTTGAGTCATCCCAAGATCTGGATATGGCGGATGTTGATGTCACGGATATTTTACTGAGTATTGCTGGTCAGGTTAGTGAAAGTCTAGAAACCATTAACATTCGATTGCATCCAGGCTACTTTGCTAATCTCTTTACTGAGATTGCTGATTTTTTGCAAACACCGATAGAACTCTCGGCTGAAGCCGAACTATCCCTGGGTATTGGCAAAATCACAGCTAGAACTAAAGAGGCTCCTAAACTCCGACGGCGATTAAGGGAATACCTAGAACCTCGCACTAGTAACATTTTACAGTCAATTAACGAAGAACTCCTAGGAAAAGCTAATACTACCCTCAAGAAACGGGGGAAAGCTGGACTAGTGGTAATTGTGGATAATCTAGACCGGGTAGATTTTCGTCCTCTACCCTCCGGAAGATCTCAACAAGAATATCTTTTTATTGATCGGGGTGATCAACTGCGCAAGCTCAATTGCCACGTTGTTTATACCATTCCCCTAGGATTAACTTTCTCCAACGATTGTGAAATTCTCAAAGACCGTTTAGGTGGTGGGGTTCCTCCCAAAGTATTGCCGATGGTGCCGGTAAAACGGCGGAATGGTGAAGAATTCAGCGAGGGGATGGAACTGTTGCGGCGGATGATCATGGTAAGAGCCTTTCCTGATGAAACCCCGGAAACACAACTAGAGTTAATTCCAGAAGTGTTTGATACTCCCGAAACCCTAAATCGTCTTTGCCAGGTTAGTGGCGGTCATCTGCGGAACTTGCTAGGGTTACTCTTAGGTTGTGTTATGCAAGAAGACCCGCCCTTCTCCCGGGAAAGTTTAGAAGAGGTGATTCGGGAACGCCGGGACTACTTACTCTCATCGATTGACGATGATGAGTGGAAATTGCTGTTTCAGGTAATCAAAGAACAAGCTGTCAGGGGTGAAACAGAACAAATGATTCTGTTGCGTAGCATGTTTGTCTTTGAATACCGCGATCTCGACGGGCAGTGGTTTGACATTAACCCGGTTTTAGCAGAATCGCAAAAATATAAATCATGGTGGAAGCAAAACAACTAGCAGATATTGCCGCATACAATCAATGCTCTTTAAAAGCACTAGATCGAGCTCTGTTTTTCTCCCAAGGGGAGTTTTCCTTAGTGTTAGTGCGGTGCAACTATCACAGTTTGCAACAGCGGGTCTTGAAGCGGTTACGAGAACTAGCTCAACATCGTTATACCATTCGAGAGTTAGAACTACCACCATCCGCTACTACTCTCTACACCACTATTCAAAACTACGAGCACAAAACCCCCTGTGCCTCCGGTGTATCCCATCCCGCCTTGATCATTTTTGGTTTGGAGTCGGTGAATGCGATAGAAGACTTGTTGACTTCTAGCAATCAAGTGCGGGATGAATTTCGCAAGCGGTTGCCCTTCCCGTTGGTATTGTGGGTCAATGATGAAGTACTAGAAAAGTTGGTAATTTTTGCCCCAGATTTCGCTAGTTGGGCTGCGACACCCATTAAATTTGAAATCACTACCGAGAAGTTGATAGATCTACTGCGGCAAAAAGCAGATGCTCTGTTTACAACTCTGTTACATCCCAAGCAACACCAAGATAGCTTGTGGCCGGTTTCTACCCACCAATCCATCCTCAATCTTACCACAGATCACCGCTCTCGCGTTGAACTTGAAGCGGCTTTAAGTGATTTAAAACGTCGTCAACAATTAATTGGTCCCCAGCTCAAAGCCAGTCTACAATTTTTACTGGGTCAATATGAACATGCTCGTGACGAAATTGATTCTGCCCTAGACCATTACCGACAAAGTTTGAAGTTTTGGCAAGCTAGCCAAAATTTAGAGGGACAGGGACTGCTACTACTGTATATGGGTTGGTGTTATTGCCGTAGGGCTGATGTACATCGCTCTCACAAAGTCCGCAACTGGCAAGAGGCAACCCATTACCTAGAACAAGCGATCGATGTTTTTGAACAGGCTAAGCGTCAAGATATAGTTGCTCAGTTTATTACTCAACTGGCAGAAGTCTGGCAATACCTAGAAGGATGGGACAATTTACGGCTGTTAGCCCAAAAATCTCTCCACTTACATCAAATCTATGGTTCACAACTGCAACTAGCTCAAGATTACGGCTTTTTAGCCGAGGTAGCAATGAAGCATTCCAGGTGGGGAGATGCTAAGAATAAAGCTCGCAAGGCTCTTGCTGTGTTAAGAAATGTTATCGCAGCTAACGAGACGCGGAGACGCGGGGATGGGGAGACGCGGGGATGGGGAGATGGGGAGATGGGGAGATGGGGAGATGGGGAGGACAAGGAGGACAAGGGAGATATTGACAATGACCAAATAACAAACAACCAACAACAAATAACAAACAACCAACAACCAACAACCAACAACCAACAACAAATAACAAATAACCACGGATTTTTATTAACTCAGTTATATCAATTATTTTGGGTCAAATCCCAGCAGCGATTGGGTCTGCCGGTGGATGCTCGTCAGCAACTGTCCCAAGCCTGCAAGGAACTGCAACAAACTATTGAGTCAAGTGATTATAATTCTAGAGTTCAGCGTTATCTTTACTTACTAGAAAGCTTACGTAAACTTTACTTTGAACAAAAATGTTACTTGGAAGCATTTCGCCTCAAGCAGGAACAGCGTTCAGTAGAGCAACTTTATGGTTTGCGAGCCTTCATCGGTGCTAATCGCCTACAGCCGCCACACCAAATTACTAACCAACCAATGCCAGCCGAGGAGCAGCAGGAAATTATTGCGCGGGAAATTGCTGCTTCTGGACGGCAACAAGATGTACATCATTTAATTGAACGCCTGAGCCTCGCTAGACATAAACTAATAGTTATTCACGGTCAGTCAGGAGTCGGCAAAAGTTCTATTGTTTCTGCCGGATTAGTACCTGCCCTCAAGAATCAAGCTTTAGGCGATCGCATTGCTTTGCCAGTAGTAGTACAAGTTTACACCAACTGGGTGAGGGAACTGGGTAAATCTTTAGTCAAAGCTCCCGTCAAGTTTGGTTTCCAGGAAAATGAAGAACTGATTAATTTAGCCCTTAAGGAAGAGCCCATTGAGCAACGTCAAATTAAAGTTATCCTGGAACAGCTGCGACAAAATGCCGAAAGCAACTTTTTGACAATTTTGGTTTTCGACCAATTGGAAGAATTTTTCCTGGAATATAGCAATCAATCTCAAAGAAGTTTATTTTATGAATTTCTCAGAGATTGTTTGAATTTGCCCTTTGTTAAAGTGATTTTATTGATCAGGGACGAATCACTCCACCATTTGTTAGAAGTTGAACAATTCCCGCTCGAAGTCATCGAAAACAATATTCTGGATAAAAATATTCGTTATCCTTTAGGTAACTTTTTATTGTCAGATGCCCGTGCCGTAATTCACAACCTTACAGAACGAGCTCATTTTTATTTGGAACCAGCTTTAATTGATGAATTGGTCAGAGATCTGGCAGGAGAGATGTCAGTAGTACGTCCCATTGAGTTACAGGTAGTCGGGGCACAGCTCCAGTCAGAGCAGATCACCACCTTGGCTCAGTATCAGGAACACGGTCCCAAGGAAAAACTAGTAGAGCGATTTTTAGAGAAGGTAATTAAAGACTGCGGTCCAGAAAATGAAAAGTCAGCTTGGCAAATCTTACATTTACTCACCGATGAACATCACCATCGTCCCCTAAAAACTCGTTATAATTTAGCAGCAGAATCAGCAATTGAATCAAAAGAATTAGATTTAATTCTCGAAATTTTAGAAAAATCAGGATTGATTTTTCTGTTTTCCGATATTACTGAGCACCGCTACCAATTAGTTCACGATTATCTAGTAGATTTTATCCGTCAAAAGCAACCATCCAGCAACGAAGTTGAATTACGTCTAGCAATAGAAGAACTGCGCAAAACCGAACAACATCTGCGTGAAGAACTCAGGGAAAAAGAACTCAAAACCCAACTAGCCAAAGCCACAGCTCAACAAAGAAAACTTACTCAACAGCTAAATCAGGTTCTCCAACAAAGATTGCGAGAAGAACGTATTCGGGGATTAGTGCTGGCCTTATTAACAGTTGTATCTGGGATACTAGGAACCTGGGCTTTTATCAGTGAAAATAACTCCGAGTTGGTTGCCTTGAGTGCTTCTGCGGAAGCCTTGCTAGCTGACAACAGCAACTTTGATGCTCTGCTTACCAGTTTACCTGCAGCCAAACAACTACAACAGTCCTGGGGGGCGACACCAGAAGCCCAAACCAGGGTAGTAACAGCTTTACAAGAGGCAGTTTATAATGTCAGAGAACAGAACCGTTTCCAGGGACATACCGATTGGGTTAGTAGTGTTAGTTTTAGTCCAGACGGTGAGCTCATTGCTTCAGGGAGCCGGGACAATAGTATTAAACTCTGGAACCAAAAAGGTAACTCACTCAAGACTATCAAAGAAGCTCACCAGGATGGAGTGTATAGCATCAGTTTCAGTCCCGATGGCCAGATCATTGCTAGTGCTGGTGCTGATAACCAAGCCAAACTTTGGAGTCGAGATGGTGTGCTACTCAAAACTCTAACTGGACATCGCGATCGCGTCTATGACCTTAATTTTAGTCCTGATGGTCAGACTCTGGCAACTGCTAGTTGGGACAATACCATTAAACTCTGGAGCCAAGATGGTAAATTGCTCAAAACCCTCAAAGGTAATAGTAAATCATTCGGAGTAAGTTTCAGCCCCGATAACCGGCTGATTGCCAGTGCTAGTGCCGACGGCACGCTCAAACTCTGGAGCCAAGATGGTAAATTGCTCAAAACCCTCAAAGGCCATAGTCAAACAGTCACCAGCGTTAGTTTTAGTCCTGATGGTCAGAGACTGGCTAGTGCTAGTGTAGACAATACCATTAAACTCTGGAGTCGAGATGGTCAACTCATCGACACCTTTAAAGAGCATAGTAAACCAGTACTAAGTGTAAGCTTCAGTCCAGATAGCAAAACTTTAGCTAGTGCTAGTGAGGACAACACAGTAAAACTGTGGCATTTAGATGGAACCGGAAAAATGGAAACCCTCAAGGGTCATGGCAATTTTGTTCAGGATGTGAAGTTTAGTCCCGACGGCAACATCCTTGCTAGTGCCAGTGCCGACAACACTATCAAAATCTGGAGTACCCAAGGTATGCCTCAAGAAATTAAGGGTCATAGCCAAGCAGTTAGTGGGGTAAGTTTTAGTCCTGATGGTCAGACCATTGCCACCGTAAGTTGGGACAAAACCATTAAACTCTGGAATCGTGATCATCGTACACTACTGCAAGCGATCGCCCAAGCTCATAGCGAACCGATACTGAGTGTGAGTTTTAGTCCCGACGGCGAGTTGCTTGCTACTGCCAGTGAAGACAAAACAGTGAAACTCTGGAAGCGCCAAGGCGACAAATTTGCAACTCAGCCTCACGGAATCTTAGAGGGGCATGAGGGACAAATCAATAGTGTCAGTTTTAGTAAAGATGGCAAGTTGCTAGTTTCTGCTAGTAATGACAAAACGGTGAAAGTTTGGAGGCAAGATGGCACTTTAGTTAAAACATTGCCAGGTCATGATGGCATAGTTTGGGGTGCAAGTTTCAGTCCAGATGGGGAATTAATTGCGTCTGCTAGTGAAGACAAAACCGTGAAACTCTGGAAGCGCAAGGGCACAGATGGCTGGGAGACTAAACCTTATAAAACTTTGCCTCAGAAGCATCATGCTTCGGTTAACTGGGTAACCTTCTCTCCTAGTGGTAAACTAATTGCTTCTGCCAGCGATGATGGTACGGTAAACCTTTGGCAAAGCAACGGTAGTTTTATTAAGACCTTAAAAGGACACAACGGTACAGTTAATTGGGTAACTTTCTCTCCCCAGGGCAACAAGATTGCATCTGGAAGTGATGATCGGACAGTGAAACTCTGGAACCAAGCAGGCAATTTAATTACCACATTAGAAGGTCACGAGCAAGCCGTTTTTGGGGTAAGTTTCAGTCCAGATGGTGAGTGGTTAGCCTCTGCTAGTGAAGACAAAACAGTAATTGTGCGGAATTTGAATCTAGATGAGTTACTCGCTACTGGTTGTCAGTGGTTGGAGGATTATCATCAGCATAATCGCAATTCTACTAGCGATCGCGCTTGTGATGGGATTAGTTTTTGAGAATTGAGAATTGAAAGAATGGCCAATGGCCAATGACCAATGACCAATAACCAATTCAGTTTTGGGAAGAGTTATCTGATTGTTGTTGAATTTGTTGGACTTGTTCGAGGGATAGTCCTGTTCCTTCAGCCACTAGCTCTATGGATAAACCAAGCTCTAACAACTTGACCGCGATTTCTTGCTGTTTGTCTTCACGTCCTTCTTCACGACCTTGACGTTTGGTTTTTTGTTCCCATTCCAAATAAGCTTGTGTCAGTTGCATTGTTAATTCTCCTGGTTCATCAATACCAATATAATCCAAGGCAATTTTCCAATTGGCCA
>JAAHGR010000379.1 GCA_010672425.1 Symploca sp. SIO2E6 | reverse complement strand
GCTTTGGGGAGGCTTCATCGGTTAGAAAAACCCGATCATGAGAAAAATACGCCTATTTTTTCCGCTATCGGTGCTTGGTAAAAGCCTTGATATACAGGAGTTTCAGCTATTATTGTCACCCCGTCAGTAAATTTCAGGTAAATAGTTTATCCAGCTAGCAATTAATTTTTCTACAAAGCTTTCATGAATAGCATAAAGCCTAGTAACAACTGAACAATGATCGTAAATTTGCCAAGTATAAGCATCTGGCACCAAGTCTTTGAGCTCTCTTAAATCTTGATTATTGTCAAACAATTTTTCAGTTGCAGAATCTTGAGAAAAGAATATTACTCTTAAACGGTTATTTGTCTTAATAAGAGAGCGAATTGTAGTAATGTCTACATTGACTATTTCTATAAGTTCTTCAAACATCACTAATCATTAATAACTTGTTTGAGCATATCACTGAACAATTGTATCCTCATTTTGAGATCGTCTTTAGTTTTTCCTTGACCAGTAAATAAACCAGCATTCTTCTGCCTTAGTAAGTCTTTAGTTGCTTCGATGATTTGCGATTTCTTTTCAATTAAAAGTTCAGCACTAGATAAATAATTACTAAATCCTACCATCACTGCATCATAATAAGCTTTATAAGGAATGCGTTTTTTTGCATTAAAAGGAGTAAATAAGTTATCCTCATAAATTTTATCTACGAGTTCAATAGTTTGCACGAACTCATTTCTCAAAAATTCTATATCTTCTGCAGAAAAATCATGACTTTTTTTCATGTAATTATCTAGAAAGGTTTCCAATTTTCCTGTAAAGTGCTCTACATTACGCAAAGCAAAAAAGCGCAGAACTAATTCAACATCTTCCATTGTTTTATACCATTGATGTTGATTGCGCTCCTCTTCATCATTCAAATAAATACCTAAAGCCTTGGCAAATATAGGATTAGCTGAAAGCTCAAACAATAATTGATTAAATTCATTATAGAACAAACAATTTCTTGCTTCTTGACGACTTAGTTTTACTCCACCAGTATTTATCCTTTCAAAGGCAATTTGTTTGAGATAAAAAGCTTCTTCTGGATCTGATGTAGACTCGGTAATCAAGGTGACAGAAGAAATGGAGCGACGATCGATACCAGCCTTAATATTGGGAGGCAAGTCTTTATAAAATTTCCCGTTTAACTCTGGCCATAATTCTAAGCCAGTCAACTTTAACTCATTCTCATAAAATCTTTTAATTGCCGTAATTCTCTGCTGACCATCCATCACTTCATAGCAGTTGTAAGCCTTTTCATAGAGCAAAATTGGTGGTACAAGAATATTAATTAAAAAAGATTCTATTAATCTTGATTGCTTTTGTTCATCCCATCTACTTCTTCTTTGAAAATAGGGACGAATTTCCATGTAATTAGGATTGTTTAAAGATTCAACAAAGCTAGGAAGTCTTTCGCGATTAGTTTCAGTGAGTATTCTTTTTTCTCCTTTTTCATACTTGGCATCAATTTCTCTGTCTGTCCTTTGAGAATAAAGTTGAGATGGCGAAATTTCCCACATTTTTTTTTCAACTGGCGCAAGAGTCATGACTTTTATCCTTGACAACATTTATAATTATACACTTTCAAAGACCTACCTACAGTTTTACGAAGAGATGCGGGGACGCACCAAACATGGAGAAACGAATTTTCATGTATGGTGGTGAAAAATTGTTCATCTGGACTGCCTTGGAGCCTCCTACCTTGAAACTGAAACAATCAAATTGACAGTAACAGTCCAGTGTAAAGCGATGCTCCGCCGACAAAAGACCAGAAACAACTCTTCTGCTCATCCGGCAATTCCCGCTTCAAAATATTGAGGATCAGGCTTCCTGCTAAAAAAGACCAAATAATAGAAATGGCAGCTTCCTGGAGATGAAATGCTTGACCTACGATCGCTCCTACGATAATTGCTCCTGTCAAGATCCACCTACCTTGCTGATCATAGGGGGTTTTGTGATGTTCTCGTAGACCTTGATCAATAATGAACAGGTGTAGAGCCACCGCCACAAAAAATAAAATGCACTGTAGTAAGGAATGTTCTCCCAAGTTTTGGAGTAGATAGCCAATAATCCCATTCAAAACGGCAAAGGCGGTAATATGAATCCAAAAAAAAGCAGAACCTTGACTGGCAGTATTATCTATTGTGGGATTTAGTCGTCGAGAGGTTAGAGCCCAAATATCTAAACCATAAAATATGACCATTCCTAAGAGCGCGAGGAGATAAACATGGTTTTCTAAGTAAGCTACCATAGGAATAGCAGAATGTTCTAATTCTTCCTGAGCATGTCCAAGTTCCGGGAAAACCTCTAGAAACACGTAGCCAATCGAGACACCACCGGCAAATGAGAGCCATTTATGCTCAGGGATCAAGGCAGAGACATTCAGCTTTGAGACAAAAGCATGAATCAACGCTAAACCAACGGCTAAAACAATACCTGGTCCTTCCATAATAGGTTACCTCTAGATGACTGGGATATAGAGAATAATTATTAAAAAGTTTTATGATAGCAATACAGGGGCGTATCCAATACGGTCCTGTAGTCTGCACCAATAATGCTGCCATGACACTCTTACCTACACCACCTACTCCCATCCTTTCCCCAAGAATTCCCCCCTTAGAGAGTGGAGATAGTCTCTCCAGAGAAGAGTTCGAGCGCCGTTACCATGCAATGCCTCACTTAAAAAAAGCTTAATTGATTGAAGGAGTCGTTTACGTGGCATCTCCCCTCAGATTTGAACCCCATGCTGAACCTCAGGGTAATTTGATTGGGTGGTTAGGGAATTATAAAATTGCTACGCCAGATGTTCGACTTGGTGATAATCCAACGGTTCGCCTGGATATGGATAATGAACCTCAGCCTGATGTGGTTTTGTTGATTGATGCGACAGCAGGAGGGCAATCTCAACTAGATGAAGATGGCTATATCGAAGGAGCACCGGAATTAGTAGCAGAAGTAGCTGCTAGTAGTGCCTCAATTGATTTACATAGCAAGAAGCGGATCTATCGACGCAATGGAGTTCCCGAATACATCGTCTGGCGGGTGTTGGACAACCGACTGGATTGGTTTAGCCTAGAAGCTGGGGAATACGTATTATTGGAGGCAGATGCTGCAGGAGTAATCAAAAGCCGAAAGTTTCCCGGGTTATGGCTCGCAGTGGCAGCTTTGTTGTCGGGAGATATGGTGACGGTACTAGCAACGCTTCAAGAAGGGTTAAATTCAGCAGAACATGGGGAGTTTGTTCAACAGTTAGCAGAGAAGCGATCGCAAAGTGCTTGAGAGCAAAGATGTTCGATAATACAATTGATTACTCTTGAGAAACACCGAGGCAGGAGGCTCCGAGGCTCCGAGGCAGGAGGCGAGGGAGGAGGAAGGAGGTTCCAAGGAGGTAGGAGATATATTACTTATTACTTATTACTTATTACTTATTACTTCAAAACCCTAATTAGAAAAATATGGCTACACTTCAAGCAAGCAATATCTCCTTAAAGGAGGTGCATGATCTTCTGGGTTTAAAGAGGCAATACAATGGTTCATTTATACCCCTATTATCCCTAGAACCTTTAACAGAAGTCGAACAGCAAGAATTGCGGAAAATTAGGGATTACTTTGAAAACTACTTAGACCAAAATAAAGCCTCCGAAGGACAGGTTAAATTAGTCGCTATCAGTCCTTTACTAAGACTTGCTGGCTTTTTTGCAGACGGAATCGAAATTAAGGTAGAAGAAGGGATCGCCCGCATTGAGGTACAATCGGAACAGACGACCATTAGCGGACGTTTTGATATTCTGGCCATTAACCAGGAAAAGTCAACTACAGACAATCAAGATTTTTGGGTATTAGTCATTGAAAGCAAGGAAAGTCTAGTTTCGACGTTAGCAGGCTTACCTCAGTTATTAACTTACGCTTATTCGAGCCTGAAACATCAACCAACAGTGTGGGGACTAGTTACCAACGGAGCAAGCCATCAGTTTATCTATATGCAACAAGGAAATCCACCAACTTATCAATATATGCCTGAGTTGAATTTACTGAACGACAGCAGTTTAATGCAGTTACTCCAAGTTCTCAAAGCTATCTGTAAGTAAGCGATCGCTTGTCAGTACGTTATTGATCCCCCTCGCATCCCCTTTGGAATCCCCCTCCCGTCCCCCTTTGAAAGGGGGAGGCCAGAAGATGCTACGCTTTGACCAGAGAAATTTTAGATTTTAGATTTTAGATTTTAGATTTTAGAATAAAACGGTCACAAGCCCCTAAATTTATTTATGGGGTAAATCTAAAATCTTCAATCTTCAATCTTCAATTGTTTGACTTCCACAGGAGTTGCCAGAGGATGCTGCGCTTTTAGTTCCACTGGGACTTTTGGAAGCTAGTAGTCGTAGGGTGGGTATTGTCAACAATCTCCAACAGCTAAAAATGTAGGTTGGGTCGAGGCAACGGGACCCAACACAACGGGTGAGCGAAAAAAGGGGTGGGGAAACGATTCAGCAGACGCGGGGACGCGGGGACGCGGAGAATGGAAATCCCACACAAAATTTTGCTCACCCCAACACAACTCCCTCCCGTGTTGGGTCTCGCTTATGGTCAGTAAAATTGTAGCACTAGCATCTGTATTGCCTACATTGGTAATTTCGTTAAAAACAGCGGTGGGAATCAAGATTTCATGATAAAGTTTACGGAGTAAATCAAGCTGTCCAAGGCTGGAAAGATAAAAGATAGGTGAAGTATTACTTACAACAATCATCGCCAGTTGTTTGCCTCCAAGGTCTTTAAGTCTTGTTGAAATTCCTCAACGCCATAATGACTTGGAATTTGACGGCGACCTAAAATTCGCTGAAACTGCAATTGGTTCATTCCAGCAAACTGGCTGGCTGTCCCTAACGTAATTTTCTCTTGCTGAAATAGCACAATGGCAATTTCGAGCTTGAGATCAGCCTCTGAAATATGTGCTGTTTGTAGAAACTCATCCGGGATGATTAAACCCATAACCTTAATCTCTTAATGAAAGACCACAGAAGCGATCGCTTCTTTAATTATTGATTCTACTAGCGTGACACACCTAAAAATGTAGGTTGGGTAGAGCTTTAGAAAGTGACCCAACACAACCCGCTCCAATGTTGGGTCTCGTTGCCTCGACCCAACCTACATCTATTCCATCATTTTAGGTGTGTCGCGCCACTACTGCCGTGACACAGCTAAAAAGGTGGAATAGGAAACTGTCGATTTCCTTGTCAAATAAGGGTTTGAGACAAAATCTATTCCCTCATTTTAGGTGTGTCACGCCACTACTGGCGTGACACATCTAAAAATGTAGGTTGGGTAGAGCGATAGCGAGACCCAACACAGCCTGCTCCAGCGTTGGGTCTCGTTGCCTCGACCCAACCTACATCTATTCCATCATTTTAGGTGTGTCGCGCCACTACTGGCGTGACACATCTAAAAATGTAGGTTGGGTAGAGCGATAGCGAGACCCAACACAGCCTGCTCCAACGTTGGGTCTCGTTGCCTCGACCCAACCTACATCTATTCCATCATTTTAGGTGTGTCACGGCACTACTGGCGCGACACAGCTAAAAAGGTGTAATAGCAAATCTACGGCTTCCTTGTAAATTAAGGTTTTGAGCCAAAATCTATTCCCTCATTTTAGGTGTGTCACGGCACTACGATAGAAAGCGATCGCTTGTCAGTAGAGTTGTTTTCTCTATTAGTTGCGATCGCGGTTACTGTTTGCTATCATGGTTGATGATGGAAAAGGCGTGCGCATATAGACTATTGCGCTGGCTTGCGTTTGATTGATAGCGAGCGAGACTGAGGTAGTGGGAACATTTAAACGGGTTTGGCAACTTCTGAACACTGATATCCGAGAGTTGGGTACGGTTGGCAATTACACGGTAACGGGAGCAGAAGTTTCTAAGGCTGGATTGGAATTAGACTCCCTTATTGCAACCAAAGTGTAAGTAGTCGTAGGGTGGGCATTGTCAACAATTTCCAACAACAGCAATAAGATTTCCTAACAATGCCCACCACAGTTTTCCCCCGCAACAGAGACTCGTGGGCAAAAAGGGTAACCTATTAGTCCAACAGTTAGAGATACAGCAGTTTTCGCTGTTATGTGGTACGTTTTTATCCCCCCAACCCCCCTTTCTAAGCTATCCATTACGCAAAAGTCGCTGAAACGCTTATTATGCTGTTCGGGCTGCTCTTTCAAACCCTTGCTATAAAAGGATTCTTATCAAGAGCAAACCCAAATTGCAACCCTTCATGAGAACGACTGGTATATAAGGATTACACCGACTTGTGCCTAACGCATAGCTTTCTAAGGGGGGCAGTAAAAGTCCCCCTTAGAAAGGGGGGCAGTAAAAGTCCCCCTTAGAAAGGGGGATTTAGGGGGATTTTTCTTACTGTACCTCGTTACAGCGGGAATCGCTGTATTCAATTTGCCCACCCTACGAGAGAAAGCGATCGCTTGTCAGTAAAGTTGTTTCTCTATTAGTTGCGATCGCGGTTACTGTTTGCTATCATGGCTAATGATGGAGGAGGCGTGCGCATATAGACTATTGCGCTGGCTTGCGTTTGATTGATAGCGAGCGAGACTGAGGCAGTGGGAACACTTAAACGGGTTTGGCAACTTCTGAACACTGATATCCGAGAATTGGGTACGGTTGGCAATTACACGGTAACGGGAGCAGAAGTTTCTAAGGCTGGGTTAGAGTTAGCGATCGCATTTGGTTTGTCAGCTTCTCCTCTTGTAGCAGCGGGATTGTCGTTTGTTGGGTTAGGGGGAAAAGGACTAAACCTACTCCGTAGTAAGACTAAAGAAGAGCCAAGTTTAGAGCAATGGGTGGCAACTGCTTTTCCTTTGGCTTATTTGGAAAGCTTTGATGCCTTGGTTCGGAAGAATTACTGGCTCGAACAACATATGGGTGCAGGGGTATCAGGTAAGGAAGTCGGGCAGCAAATTGAGCAGTTGTGGGAACTACAGTTAAATGAGGAGTTAGCTAGGGAAGCTTTTGCTTACTTCCCGGAATCCCTATTAGGGCAAGCTTTGAATCAAAAGTTAGCTGGTTATCTCGAACAAGCCGGATTAGAACAGGATACCATTCTTCTTGTAACTGGCTGGGTAGCTTGGGGGACTAAGGCTGTTGTAGAGTCACTCCTGGAATATGAGCCAGAGGCAATGGGCAAACGTCTGGGTTTGTTGATAGCAGCAGCTAAGGAAAGAGCCAGAGTTGGGAAATACGGCAATATTGAATCTTATCTTACTGAACGGATATCTCCTTATCCTAGTAATCGACAACTACAGGAACAGTGGAAGGTATTGGGGGAAGAGTCGATAAGGATTCCCGATATCTATGTTCCTCTGAAAGCACAGTTAGTGGATGCTAATGGCAAGGTAGATGAAGAGGCAAAGCCGGTTGATTTAGAGAGTTGGGCAAAAGAGCAGCTGATTGACCCTGAGCAAAACAGCCAGGTAATGTTTATTCAAGGGGGACCAGGGCGAGGCAAAAGTGTCTTTTGTCGGATGTTTGCTAATTGGGTGTTGGAACATCTTCATCCCCTGTGGACACCAATATTGATT
>JAAHGR010000378.1 GCA_010672425.1 Symploca sp. SIO2E6 | reverse complement strand
GGGAATTGAGAATTGGGAATTGGGAATTGGGAATTGGGAATTGGGAATTGGGAATTGGGAATTGGGAATTGGGAATTGGGAATTGGGAATTGGGAATTGGGAATTGGGAATTGGGAATTGGGAATTGAGAATAGGCTACTTTCATCCCCTGGTGGTGAAATTTTTTCATCGGGACTGCCTTGCAGCCTTGCAGCCTCCTGCCCCCTGCCTCCTGCCTCCTGCCTCCTGCCTCCTGCCCCCTGCCTCCTGCCTCCTACTTTACTTAAAATTAATTGAGAAATGTTAGCATCTAAAGCGGATCTAGTTTAGACTGTTTTATTGAGGTCAACCACTGGAACAAGTTCTAAAACTAGAATGCTCCCGGAAACCCTAAGACCCTTGTAGAAATTACTATTGATAAACTATTGCATCTTATATTAAATATGAATCCATCCAGTTCCCTAACAGAACAAGTCATTGAGATCAGCAGATCAGACCGATGGTCAGTTTACCGGCGTTTGCAAGAATTAGCGATTCCTTGTAGCTGTAAAACAGAACAGCCGTTAAGGGTTCAAATCAATAACGCCACTGCTGCAATTCAACTCTGGAGTGTCGTCAGACAAATGAAGCTTTCTCGCCGTGACTCAGTATATTGGTTGGAAAAATGCTGGAAGATTACTGTCAAAAGGAAATGATGAATGATGAACGATGAATGATGAATAACCCCATGTAATGGAGCTACGGGATGGAAATAAGGATGCCCAGGCTTTTTTCATTTCCACGGATAAATCCGGGGGCTTCAGACCAGATAACGCCGAATGCGGTTGGGACTTTCGCGAAAGTCATAATCCTTAATTTATTGGCTTGCACCTTTAGTGTTCATCATTCATCATTTATCATTCAGAATTTTTTTCGGTCAAAAGGAACTAATGCCAATTTCATTAAATCCCCTCCCTAGAGGGAAAGCCAACCAATCCATCACATCTTCTTTTATGACACAACCAGCAATTCTGCATTTAGAAGGCATAACTAAACAGTATGAGCAAACCACCACCCCAGCAGTTGCCAATGTTTCATTAACCTTGCGCCAAGGTGATTTACTGGGATTAGTAGGACCATCCGGCTGTGGTAAAACCACCCTGTTGCGCATTGTGGCTGGGTTTGAGCGCCCCCAGTCAGGAATCATAGAATTAGCTGGGCGTCCAGTCGCTAGTCCTGGTTACTGGATTCCTCCAGAACAAAGGGATACCGGCATGGTTTTTCAAGACTATGCCTTGTTTCCTCACCTCAATGTCTTGGATAATGTTGCCTTTGGCTTAAAAAACAGGCAAGGTAGGAATAGCAGAGCATCCGTCCAGGAAACCAGCAAAGAAGCGATCGCTTTGGTCGGATTAGCAGGACTAGAAAAACGCTATCCTCACGAACTCTCCGGTGGTCAACAGCAACGAGTTGCCCTGGCTCGCGCCTTAGCACCAAAACCGGCTCTGATTCTATTGGATGAGCCTTTGAGTAATCTTGATGTCCAAGTGCGTCTGCGATTGCGCCAAGAGGTACGAGCAATTCTTAAAGAAATTGGCACTTCTGCCATTTTTGTGACCCATGATCAGGAAGAAGCATTGTCGATCTCAGACCAAGTAGGTGTCATGTGTTCTGGACATTTGGAGCAGTTGGGAACACCAGAAGAAATCTACTCTCATCCAGCCTCCCGCTTTGTGGCAGAATTTGTTACCCAGGCTAACTTCGTACCTGCGCGACGGCAAGGAAGGATCTGGGAAACAGAAGTAGGTTCTTTTGAAATACCTTGGTCAATTCCCGATACTCAATCTCCCACTGAAGTAATTCCAGAAACTGCTGAGTTGATGTTGCGGGAAGAAAACGTCATTCTGAATCCGGATGATGAGGCAGCAGTTGTGATTCAAGACCGGCATTTCCTCGGTCGTGAGTACCGTTACTGTTTACAAACTCCCTCTGGGAAAAGACTACATGCTCGCACTACTCTCACTACTCAACTACCTATAGGCAAGCGGGTGCGACTATCTGTAGCTAATCCATCGGTGCCAATTTTTCCAATTACTGTACCAGTGCCGGAAAACCTCCAAGTCGAGCGTTTTTGTACCGTATAAGTTGGGATAACTTCTATTAGGAATTAATAATTGGGAATTGGGAATTGGGAATCGGGAATTGCTTCCTTGTCTCCCTTGTCCTCCCGATCTTCCCTTAACCGAGCAAAATTGTCCTCCGGTTCCCCTCCTGGGAGGGGTTAGGGGTGGGTTAATCCGCATATTCGCTAATATATATCTAATAGACCTTTGTGAAAAAGAGCCTAATACTCTAAGCATGTTTAGGTAAAGTTTTTATTATACCAGAGGTCTAATTAACAAGTCAATTTTTGTGAAGGTTATCCAAAAACTCTCATGAGCAACACTAGTAACTTTCGTCAAGCAATGACTGAAGCTAGAGGCCAAAGCTTAATTGGCCCTAACGTCATTGCCAATGCTCTTCCCTTTGTCGGTGGTGGACTAGTCTTAACCGCTGTCGGTTCCTACGGTGGCTTGGGAGTCCTGAAGACTAATCCAGGAATCTTCATGACAACCTTCTGGGTTGCCCTAATTGCCGAGTTTGTTCTTTTCTTCGTTGCCCGTGGCATTGCTGAAAAAGGTAACAACAGTGTCGCACTACCCCTGTTAGCAACCTATAGTTTACTATCTGGTTATACCCTCAGCGGCATTATTTATGTAGCCCTGAGCACTCAAGGCGTTGGTATGCAGGGCATTGGCATAGCAGCCCTTGGTTGTGGCGTCACCTTTGTAGCAGCTCGTCAAATTGGCTCTAATCTCTCGGATCAAGATGGCATGGCCTTAACTAAGACGATCTACCTAGGCATTATGGCCTTGGTGGTAGTCCTGGTTGGTCAACTGTTGTTGTCCCTATTCGGTGTCTACACACCGACTTGGTTAGATATTGCCATCTCCGGCATTGGTGTCTTTTTGTTTGCTGGAGCAGCTGTAGTAGATTTCTATATCTTGCCCCGCACCTACAGGGATGAACAATATCTGCCTGCTGCCCTGTCGATGTACCTCACCTACATCAACTTGTTCATCTTTATTTTACGGCTGCTAATCCTTCTTAGTGGTGGTGGTCGAGATTAGATATTAGGTGGTAGGCAATACTACTCGGTAATCGCTCACTCCTTCTTTCCCCCATCTTCCCATCTCCCTATCCCCCCATCTTCCCTTAACCAAATAGCATTAACGTGGTAGGAGCACAGCTAGCTGTGCTCCTATTTTTTCTGAGGAGGGTTAATCAACAGCAAACTTTTGTTAAAATAGTCAATGGCAACCCTTAGGGGGAATTATCATGGAAGTATTAGATATTAAACGGGAAGTCGAAACGTTGTCAGAGCGCCTGGGTAAAACCCAGGACTATCTTTGACATTGCAGCTGTAAATGCCAAAATTCGGGATTTGGAACAACAGGCTGCTCAACCGGATTTTTGGGACGAACAAAATTCTGCTCAGCAAATTCTTCAAGAGCTCAATGAGCTTAAATCTAATCTGCAACGGTATCAGGAGTGGCACGTCAGTCTCGAAGATGCCAAAGCTGTGGTAGAGTTGCTAGAACTCGAAACTGATGCAGGACTCCTCGCAGAAGCTGCAACGAATCTCACTCAGCTTAACCAGGAACTGGATCGTTGGGAGTTGGAGCAACTGCTATCTGGCAGCTATGATGCCAAAGGAGCATTACTAACTATTAATGCTGGTGCAGGTGGTACTGATGCCCAAGATTGGGCTCAAATGTTACTGCGTATGTATAACCGTTGGGGAGAGCAGCAGGGTTATAAGGTACATCTAGCTGAACTTTCCGAAGGAGACGAAGCAGGTATTAAGTCTGCTACTCTCGAAATTAATGGACTCCGGGCTTATGGTTACCTCAAAGCAGAGAAGGGAACCCATCGATTAGTGAGGATTTCTCCCTTTAATGCCAACGGCAAGCGACAAACTAGCTTTGCCGGAGTGGAAGTAATGCCACTGATTGATAATTCCGTTGAGTTGGAGATTCCGGAGACAGACTTAGAAATCAGTACCTCTCGTGCTGGCGGTAAGGGAGGACAAAACGTCAACAAGGTGGAAACCGCTGTGCGGATTGTTCATATTCCTACTGGGATTGCGGTACGCTGTACCCAAGAGCGATCGCAACTACAAAATAAAGAAAAAGCCTTAACTCTGCTCAAAGCAAAGTTGCTAATAGTTGCGGAGGAACAAAAGGCTCAAGAAATTGCTGAAATCCGGGGTGATATGGTAGAAGCAGCCTGGGGTAACCAAATTCGCAACTATGTTTTCCATCCCTACCAGATGGTGAAAGACTTGCGCACTAATGTGGAGACAACTGCAGTTGGTGATGTCCTTGACGGCGATATTGACCAATTTATTGAAGCCTACCTCCGTCAGGAAAGTAGTGGCGTGACATAGCTAGGGTTTGGGAGAATAAGTAACAAGTAACAAGTAACAAGGAATGAAGCATTTATCCTAGTTTTGGGCAATCAAATCCCTAGTAGAGCGACACACCTAAAAATGTAGGTTGGGTGTAACGTCCGCGTAGCGTCTGGAGAAGGAGAAGTGAAACCCAACGCAACACAGAAGGAGTGTTGGGTTACGAAGAAAGCTTCACCCAACCTACTTTGTTCCATCATTTTGGCTGTGTCACACCCCTACAATTAGAAAGAGGAAACAGTTTTACTGCTTTCCTCTTTCTTCCAATGAGAAATTCTTGGTTAGTTGCCAATTATCCGTTGCAAATGACTACTGACTACTGACCAAGTATCAAAATATCAATCTAGCAAAGCTGGTTTTTGCTTAGTAAAGTTCTTCTTCTTGGTGAGTAGTGATGACGCAATCAGACTTGGGGTAGGCGACACAAGTCAAAATAAATCCCTTTTCTATTTGATCATCATCTAGGAAAGACTGGTCATCCTGTTCAATAGTACCACTCTCTAGTTTGCCAGCGCAGGTAGAGCAAGCACCAGCACGACAGGAATAGGGTAGATCAAGACCTAGCTCTTCAGCTGTGTCCAGAATGTACTCATCATCAGGTGCGTCAATTGTTTGCTCTCCGTCTGGAGTCTTCAATGTTACCTTGAAAGTTGCCATTAGTGTTCCTCTCTATATAATCGAAAACGGCAGTGTCAATTTTACTGAAGCGTAGCCGACCAACTGTCCTTGTCGATAGGCAAGGAAGGCTGAGTCGTTATCGCCTCAATTCTGATACTACGCAAAAAAGCTCTACAGGTTAAGCGGGATTAGCAATGAAATTGATAATTAAATATTACATTAGTTATTCTTATACTCTGTGTCGCACTTCATTACAGGCAAAATGGTTACTCTATACCAACATCAAGTCTAGATATCACCAGGATTTACCAAAATTCAAACGGCTGCTATTCCCTGTCTAAATTGGCAATATATCAGTATTAGTTATGATTATATTTAAGATTCATGAAGATTCATGATTTATTCTCCCCGCCCTCAGAAAATATACAGACAATGGCAGCATTCCCTCTACCCTTAGCTTAAAAATATGCCCACAACAGCTGATTTTCTTACCTTTACCCAGTGGTCAGGCATTTTGACCTTAGCCTGCGGAGCTCTTACTATACTAGGATTTGTGTTTCAATGGGGTCTCCGGTTTCGGATGGTGGGAGCTACAGGCTTTCTGGTGGTTCTCACCAGTGGTTTATTTGCTCTGAGCCTTGTACCCTTGACCCGAACGGTGATTCCAGGAGCAATTCCCTATTCTCTGGTATATGACAACGGTGGAAACAAAACGGTTATTGTTGTACCACCGCAAGTAACAGAATCGGAACTAGAAGCAACTCTCCGCCAAGCTGCCAGTAATTTGTACTCCTATGGACGCCTAGGGGGAGTAGATAACCAACTGACAATTCGCGCACGTACCATTCTCCACCCGGAAACCAATGTTTCTTTACCATTGTTCTTGGGGCAAGTCAAGCGCTCGCTTGCTGTCCGTGATGATCTAAACATGCTGATCGATATCTATCCAGAAAGCTTTGCCCAACTACATGAGAATTGAGAATTGAGAATGATAATGCTGCTAATCGCAAATTGTCCCATCTGGAAGAACAGCTCCCGACAATTTTGTTCCAGTTAGTTTAACTAGTACTCGCTCTTTGGAGCCAATCTTAGCGCCGGTTAGGTCGGCACTAGTCAAATCTGCACCACTCAAGTCAGCTCCAATTAGGTTAGTGTTTTTCAAACAAGCATGGCGCAGGTTGGCTTGCAGTAGGTTGGCTCTGAAAAGATTGGCTCCTTCAAGGTTTGCTCCTTGAAGGTTGATTTTATGCAAAAAAGCATCACTCAGGTTTGCTTGACTCAAATTAGCATTGCTCAGGTTTCTCCCTGACAAGTCTTTTTCCTTCAAGTTAGCTCCCCGAAAATCAGCTCCACTCAAATCTGGATGAGGTGTTCTCGATTGGTAGTGAGTTTGAGGTCGAGATTGATAGTGAGGTCGTTTAGGCTGATGGTAAGGTCGTTTAGGTTGGTGGTAGGTTCTAGTTCTAGCTGACTGAGGCGATGGTTGTGGTCTTTGCCTGGTAACTCGAGTAGTTTTTCCCAAAGAGCGCAATTGCTCACGAGCCAGATTAATCTCTTTGAGTTTTTCCTCAGCTTTTTGCCTTAACCGGTGATTATCTTCAGGGATGCGATCAGGATGCCAAATAAAGGCTAAATCTTTATAAGCCTGGTTCACTTCTTCTAGTGAAGCTCCTGGCTCGAGTTCCAGCAATCTGTAGTATTGATCAAGATTATTCATTCTTTTGACTTGTAAGTAGGGAATTGGGAATTGGGAATTGGGAATTGGGAATTGGGAATCGTCTACTTTTATGCATGGTGGTGAAATTTTTTCATCGGGACTGCCTTTTGAGTACTAGAATAGCGGGATGAACATTAATTATAGATTAATATTGTGAACACTAAGGTATCGTTCTGGCTGATTCCTTCAGAGGAGGACAGAGCATTTTTCCAAAACATGATAGATAGTCTTGCCCAAGAGTATGATGCTCCATCTTTCACTCCCCATGTAACCATCTACTCTGGAGAGTATACATCTGATGACAATCCTATTGAACTCATTGAGCAGTCAATCAAAGAAGTAAAAAGTTTTAGTCTGAGAGTCGCAAAGCTTAGATATACAGAGGAATTTACCAAAACTTTATTCGTAGAATTTTTACCTTGTGCAATTCTTACTCAGATATCAGAAAGCTTACGCAGTAGTTCATCAAAGCCATCAAACTATATTCTTAATCCTCATTTAAGCTTAATTTATAGACGGATGGATGAAACCATCAAGAAAAATTTAACCAATTCCTTGAGCCTGAATAAATCTGAAGTGTTTTTTAATGAAGTAAGAGCCATCTCTACTCCAGCATTAATCCAAGCTAAAGAAGATGTAGAAAACTGGCAAACCATTTGTACGAGAAAACTTCAAAAGGGATAGATAGTCATTGGTTATTAGTTATTAGTTATTAGTTATTGCTTATTGGTTATTGGTTATATCAAGGAAAGGATAAACAGTTATAATTACCTTCCACCTTGCAACCTTCTTTCTTCCCTT
>JAAHGR010000377.1:5554-7645 GCA_010672425.1 Symploca sp. SIO2E6 | reverse complement strand
TCATGGTAATGTCTGGGAATGGTGTGAAGACCACTGGCATGGTGATTACCAAGGGACGCCAAGAGATGGTAGTGCCTGGTTAAAAGAGAATGACAATCATCATTATTGGCGTTGCCGGCTGCTGCGGGGTGGTTCATGGGACTCCAGTACGAGGCTCTGCCGTAGTGCGAATCGGAGCAGGCTCTTCCCGGACAACAGGAACAACAATATCGGTTTTCGAGTTGCTGTATCCTAG
Organism: Symploca sp. SIO2E6; assembly: GCA_010672425.1. Taxonomy (GTDB): domain Bacteria; phylum Cyanobacteriota; class Cyanobacteriia; order Cyanobacteriales; family Coleofasciculaceae; genus Caldora. The sequence goes on along the minus strand of JAAHGR010000377.1, from coordinate 7,410 downwards.
GCGTGGACTTTTCCTTACTCTATAGCCCTTTAGCCCTCTTCTCTTTTTCTTTTGCCCTAGCGAACGCAGTGAGCTTTTTTTTATTTTTTCAAAAACAACTACCTGCGGCAATTTGGATAATGTCCAGTCCGATTGAATGTTGTGTACCTATCCCAATAATTTTAACACTAGATGACCAGTTAATCCCGCAAGAGGATTATTGGGTTTTGTAACGGACTTCCAGGAGACCAGTTCAGCCTGATCTCTCAATATGATTTCTTGTGAGACAGGCAAGATGCCTGTTCCACAAGAAGCTGCTGTTAGGTGTTAGGTGTTAGGTTCTACAGCATTTTTCAGTATAGCGAGAAAATTACCAGATAGCAATAGCGATCGCTTGAGGTTATCCTATTTATGTAGTGCGAGCATCTTGCTCGCGTCTGATACCAATATTGCTCGCGTCTGATACCAATATTGCTCGCGTCTGATACCAATATTGCTCGCGTCTGATACCAATATTGCTCGCGTCTAATACCAAATCCAGTTTAGCCAAACCACAAACAAGTCAATTAATCCAGATTAGAGGATTTGCGATCGCTTATGTGGCTTGTCATGTGCAAATTATGGAGTTTGGAAAGGATTGTACCTATAGGCGTACACTTATCCGATTATTAGATAACAATAGCTAAACACCATCTCCGGTGTTGGGTCTCGTTCCTCTACCCAACCTACATCTATTACATTGTTGACGGTGCGTTACGCTACGCTAACGCACCCTACAGAGGATTGTATCTATAGGCGCATGCTTATCCCATTATTAGATAATCGTAGCAAAACATGTTGCAGAAAACAAAGGAAGCGATCGCTTTACCGAATATCATCCCTAAGTTATCACCAACCAATCCTAATTCTCGATTTTTCATTTCCCAGGTTATCGCTAGGGCGGGTTTTGTACGAAGATTATTCATGAATACGTTAAGTTAATCCTAAACCCGCCCCTACGAAGCCCAAAACTTGCGATCGCTTGTCTGGCTGTTTGTATTCTAACAATGGAGTTTACAGGGGATTGTATCTATAGGCGCATGCCTATCCCATTATTAGATAATCGTAGCAAAACATGTTGCAGAAAACAAGAGAAGCGATCGCTTTACCGAATATCATCCCTAAGTTATCACCAACCAATCCTAATTCTCGATTTTTCATTTCCCAGGTTATCGCTAGGGCGGGTTTTGTACGAAGATTATTCATGAATACGTTAAGTTAATCCTAAACCCGCCCCTACGAAGCCCAAAACTTGCGATCGCTTGTCTGGCTGTTTTTATTCTAACAATGGAGCTTACAGGGAATTGTATTTATAGGCGCACGCCTATCCCATTATTAGATAATCGTAGCAAAACATGTTGCAGAAAACAAGGGAAGCGATCGCTTTACCGAATATCATCCCTAAGTTATCCCACAATAATCCTAATTCTCGATTTTTCATTTCCCAGGTTATCGCTAGGGCGGGTTTTGTACGAAGATTATTCATGAATACGTTAAAGGCTACCCTAAACCCGCCCCTACGAAACCTACAATTGGCGATCGCTTGTCTGGCTGTTTTTATTCTAACAATGGAGCTTACAAGGGATTGTATCTATAGGCGCACGCCTATCCTATTATTAGGTAATCGTAGCAAAACATGTTGTAGAACACCAGGAAAGCGATCGCTTTACCGAATATCATCCCTAAGTTATCCCACAATAATCCTAATTCTCGATTTTTCATTTCCCAGGTTATCGCTAGGGCGGGTTTTGTACGAAGATTATTCATGAATACGTTAAAGGCTACCCTAAACCCGCCCCTACGAAACCTACAATTGGCGATCGCTTGTCTGGCTGTTT
>JAAHGR010000377.1:0-5454 GCA_010672425.1 Symploca sp. SIO2E6 | reverse complement strand
CGATTTTTCATTTCCCAGGTTATCGCTAGGGCGGGTTTTGTACGAAGATTATTCATGAATACGTTAAAGGCTACCCTAAACCCGCCCCTACGAAACCTACAATTGGCGATCGCTTGTCTGGCTGTTTGTATTCCAACAATGGAGCTTACAGAGAATTGTATCTATAGGCGCACACCTATCCTATTATCAGGTAATCGTAGCAAAACATGTTGTAGAAAACAAGGGAAGCGATCGCTTTACCTAATCCGCTTGGTGTTGAGTACGTAAAAAATAATTCATGCGTCCCCCTTATTAAGGGGGATGCGAGGGGGATCTAACAAGATTAAGCGATTATAACTAGCAACTTGGGTTATTAATCCTTATTTTGCTCACAAAAGGGTCTAATTTTAACTAATTTGTTACTAATTTATACAGAAAAAAGCATCTCAGAGACTAGGAAAGCTAAAAGTGATAAAATCCGCATAAATCTGACCACTGCCAAGGAACAAACTTATGCGCGTTGCGAACAATATCACGGAACTTGTTGGTAAAACTCCTCTGGTTCAGTTAAACTCTATCCCTCAATCAGAAAGCTGTGTCGCTCAAATTCTGGTTAAACTAGAGGGTATGAACCCCGCTGCTTCAGTAAAAGACCGGATCGGGGTACATATGATTAATGCCGCAGAGCAAGAGGAGTTAATTACTCCAGGGAAAACTGTCTTAGTTGAACCAACATCTGGCAATACAGGAATTGCCCTAGCAATGGCAGCAGCAGCTAAAGGTTACAAGCTAATTTTAACGATGCCAGAGACGATGAGTCTAGAGCGACGAGCCATGTTGCAGGCTTATGGTGCTCGCTTGGAATTGACTCCAGGTAGTGACGGGATGAAAGGTGCGATCCAAAAGGCACAGGAAATTGTGGATACAACCACTAATGCTTACATGCTGCAGCAGTTTAGCAACCAAGCTAACCCAGAGATTCATCGACAGACAACTGCCGAGGAAATTTGGCAAGATACTGATGGAAAAGTGGACATAGTGGTAGCCGGTGTGGGAACTGGTGGTACGATTACTGGAGTCTCAGAAGTACTCAAACAACACAAGCCACAGTTAAAAGCGGTAGCAGTTGAACCAACCAATAGTCCGATCCTATCTGGAGGAAAGCCAGGACCCCACAAAATACAAGGCATTGGTGCAGGCTTTATTCCCGAAGTACTTAATGTTAAACTCATTGATGAAGTAATTACCGTTACCGATCAAGAAGCGATCGCTTATGGTCGTCGTTTAGCGAGGGAAGAAGGCATCCTCTCAGGAATTTCCACAGGAGCCGCTTTATGTGCTGCGATTAAAATTGCTCAACGTCAAGAAAATACCGGACGCCTCATTGTTATGATTCAGCCTAGTTTTGGGGAGCGTTACCTCAGTACTCCTCTGTTTCAGGATCTAGATTACCGCCAACCGGCACTCGTGGGTTGAAAAGCGGACTAGAGAGATTTTAGATTTTAGATTTTAGATTTTAGATTTTAGATTGAAGAATTAAATTTGAGGTGATTCGCCCACAGTATCATTTATTTATGGGGTAAATCTAAAATCTTCAATCTTCAATCTTCAATTGCTTGACTGGGTGTGGGGTGTTGAGAAAATCATTGCTACCACCTAATATCAAGGAAAGGATAAACAGTTGTAATTACCTCCCACCTTGCAACCTTCTTTCTTCCCTCGGAGCCTTATTGCCACCAAAGTGTAAGTGATCAACCGAACATGATATAACACCTAACACCTATTATTCTTCCTCCTCAAACGTATCTTTAACCCCTACCCCAGCCGCTTGCTCAATCAGGGTTTCTGCCTGATCTGGATCGTTGTAAATGAGTTCTAGTAGCTCAAATTTATTTAATCCCGACAGCCTAGCATAAAAATCCACTTCCGTCATGATCCGGCTCTCTGACTGTCGCAAATACATCGACAGACAGTGATGAGCCTGGGTTATCGTTTTCCTCTGGGTTCGGAAAAACGCCAGGGCAGCCAGCAGTCTGTCTTCGTAAGGAGCGAGAGGGCGCAGGTTTAATCCTTGGGGCTGTTCAGGCATTTGGTCACTTGTTACTTGTTACTTGTTATATCATGTCCGCCTAATCGCTTACGATCAGAACTTCTCCGCGTCCCCGCGTCCCCGCGTCTCCGCGTCAGCCTTCATGATAAGTATTCAACCGGACATGATATTACTTGTTACTTAATCATAAAACGCCCAAGCCAAGAAACGCTCTGTGTGGTAAAGTACTAGTTGGTTACCAAAACCTTTGAAGACGGCATCAAAAGAGTGTTTTCCCCAGGGAATTTCTAATAGTGCACTGATGTTACCGGCTGCCTGTAGGCTGTTATGCATATCCTCTGCCCAGTACAGTGGGACGAGAGGATCGCGACTGCCATGTACTAATAGTGTAGGCGGTAAAGAATAGGTTACGTAGCTAGCAGGGGAAGCAAGGTGATACTGCTGAGGCACTGCTTCTGGAGAACCACCTAAAAAGTCTGACAAAACTCCACGTACATTCAAGGGATCGGGTTTGGGTAGTTCCTGGTAGGCTTGAGTCAGGTTGAATGGTCCGTAGTAGCTAACCACTGCTTTCACCGGTAAAGCATTCTGTTGATAAGCCGCCAACATTGCTAGAAGTCCTCCAGCGGAACGCCCTATCAAGGCAAGGCGGGTGACATCAGTTTCATACTTAACCGCTTGCTGCTGAATAAAAGCTAGTGCTGTTTGCACATCATCTAGTTGAGCTGGAAATTGGTAATGGGGTGCATGACGATAATCAATAGCAAAAACGGTGTAGCCTTGTGCTGCCAGGTAGCGGTTGAACTCAGAATTATTTGAAGGACTACCGCTTTGCCAACCACCACCATAAAGTACCACAATCCCAGGATATTGCCCCACTTGCAGAGGGCGATAAATTTCCATACTTAAAGGAACACCATCCGGCTGAGCAAAGATGACACCTTTAGTGTGACGTACCTTTGGTGTTTTGATACCAATAAGGGCATCCACAAAGGAAAATGGTTGCGATCGCATTTTTGATTGTAGCTGAGTGGGAACTTGTGCTAGGTAGTTTGCTCCCAAGCCTTCACTCATCTTTGTCGCTAGCTGCTCCTGGGTTTTGAGCAGTTGCAATAGGTTCAGGCAACTCATAGGTTATTAGTTTCTGTCTTCTTTTTGGACTGAAGTCCTACTACTGCTCATTACTCATTACTCATTACTCGATAGGTTTAAGCCGCGTCACCTTAAGCTTAAAATTACCGCCACCAGTTTCACCAAAAGCACGCACTCGGATAATGTACTTGCCGGTTTCCGTAATCCGGTAAAATAGCAAAGAATTGGTAGTACCGTCAGGACCATCATCATTTTCAGCCACTTTGGAGCCATCAGATGCCATAAGTGTGATAATGGTGTCAAAGTTTTCGGAAATCAGGTCAATCGAGACTTGATCCCCTTCCTTTAATTGCACTGTATAGTCCCGAGCAAACCCACCATCACCGGTAGGAATATCCTTGTCCGAGAGATTATCAGAGATTTCTTTACTGTCAGAAATCTGAATTGGCTGATACAGCTGATTCTCCTGCCCTCTAGCTGCCCTTGCAGTTAAGCTTATCATCAACAAACTTGCTCCCAACAACAGAGCAAAGTTAAACCGAGTGGCAAAAGCGTTAGTCATAAGTACCTACAAAAAATTATAGCGCTTCTCATACTTGTGAGGTACATTCTTGATTAGTTTTTGGGAATGGGAGATGTACCTCACAAATGCGAGAACTGCTATAGTTTAACATGTCGTAAGGAGAGGCAAGAAGCATATTATGCACCATACGCCCCAATTGCATATCCCCAAAGCAATATCTTGCAGCACTCATATTCATCAAGCCGGTGGATTGAGCCACTCCCACGTTTTCTAAACGTGGGATTCAGGCATCAAACGGAGATTGCAGTCTGAGACTGTCTGACATCTCCTACACCTAGGGTTGAACTCCCAACCCTTTTAATATTTAATGCCGTGTTCTCATCCCTGTCGTTAACCGAATGACAATATGGACAACGCCATCGTCTCACACCGAGATCTAATTCATCTAGAACATGACCACAGCAAGAACAAGTTTTAGTAGATGGGTACCAAGGGTCAATATAGATGACTTGCTTACCCTTGTTGTTAGCTAAGCTGCTAGGCATCTAAATTTACTAGTTTTGACTGACGCGGTGACGCGGTGACGCGGTGACGCGGGGAGGAATTGAGGGTTTTTGTCTTGTTTTCAGAATATACAATTTAAATGCGTATTAGCTTACCCATTCCAGAATTTGCAGGAAGTCCCCTAAGGCTAAATCACTAACTTTGCGTCCCCATAAGCATTGTACTATGTCTGTAGACATAAGCAGGAAATGTTGCCAGTTCAACAATTCAAAAATATATCTCGTTGCTCAAGGAAAAGACTGACGGCACAGAAGAAGTGCCAACGCTACATCCCACCCTTAAAAGAGGTGGGCTTTGCTTTTTGTTCTGTAAAAGTTGCCTTAGGCGACATCTGGGGAAGCATCCAAATTGTTCATCGCAGTTTCCAAGTCATTAGTTAGCTTTTGAGCACTGGTTTTGGTTGAATTACCCAGATAATCTGTCACGCTTAGAGGACAACCAATATTAACCGTCACATCAGAACCCCAATGAGGTACCGAGTGGCTGTAATGAATACTGATAGGCACAATTTTTAGCCCAATACCCGGTTCACTTGATTCCGTTTGTAGAGCAATACGAGCCATACCAGGTTTAAGAGGGTGAACCTTACCATCCCGGAAGATATTGCCTTCAGGAAACATAACTAAGGCTTCACCATGGCGCAACAGTTGGACACTATGACGAATACTACTAATTCCTGGACGTTTAGTGTCAACCGGAAATCCTCCCATGCGCCTAATAAACCAACCCTGCAAACCATCACATTCATCTGCCGAAACCATAAACCGCAAATCACGTCCGGTAACCGGTCTCCCAACAGCATAAGGTATAACTAAAGCATCCCAACGAGAGCGATGGGTAGGAGCCAAGATAACCGGACCAGCCTGAGGTATATACTCATGTCCTATCACTTTCAGCTGCTTAAAGTACACAGGCAGGACAATATGACGCCCCAAAGGGTAGATAATAGAAGCCAACCAATGGTTAATATGGGAATTAACGGGAGCAACTTTCGCCGGAGTTAACTTTTCCAGAGTTTGTGTTACTGGAGTTATCATGGCTGGGGTTTGTTCAGGAAGGTTAAGCTGCATCATTATAAATTAATTTTTTTTACGGCATCTTGATCTACATTCTTACCTTAGGTGAAATCCCCAAATCCTGTCTTAAAGCCAAGGGACACTTCTAGCAGTGTCATTATAAGGAATGGAGAATGGAGAATTGAGAATTGAGAATTGGACATTTCTTCCCCATCTCCCTTGTCTCACCA
>JAAHGR010000376.1 GCA_010672425.1 Symploca sp. SIO2E6 | reverse complement strand
GATGCACCGTATAGCATTCGATGAAAGTAGTCTTGCTCTGTGCTATTTTGTACCTCGATTAAGAGCAGTTTACCTTCGGTACTTCTGGCGAGAATATCGACTCGATTAAACTTGTTTTCCACTCTCATGGGATTACTCTCACTTTCCAAAATGGATTCAATCTTAATCGATTGCTGCAATAACTCACTGATAAAACCTTCCAAAATAGCATGGTTGGCTTTATCTCGTAAGAGCTTTTTGATCGCCCAATCAAAGCGAATATGTTTCATGATGTTAACTAGGGGTTGCTTAAGTAATGAGTAATGAGTAATGAGTAATGAGTAATGAGTAATGAGTAATAAGTAATGAGTAATGAGTCAAGGGTTCATATTTTGATTACCTGGTGAAATAGTAAGGTTTTTGAGATTATATATTTAACTATACATTAAAACTATTAAGTCATAATAAGATAGAATAAAACTACTGCTCAGGCAAAGATTGAGGTTGGCGATGGTTTTCATAATATCATACCAAATTCTCTTCATCAGTTATGAGTGCAACAGGCATCTTGCCTGTCATTATTCTTAATTCTTAATTCTTAATTCTTAATTCCCATGAGCCACTGCATTAATCCCAACTGTCCTCGTCCCCAAAATCCCGATAATAACCGCTTCTGTTACACCTGTGGTTCGGAATTGCTGCTGGCAGGAAGATATCGTGTCAGTCGGTTACTCAGTAGGAAAGGCAGATTTGGTAGAACTTATGAAGTGACTCAGGGTAGTAAGGCTAAGATACTCAAAGTCTTGATTAACAATCAACCCAAAGCTATTGAATTATTTCAGCAAGAAGCGCGGGTTCTGCGACAACTGCATCATCCGGGGATTCCCCAAGGAGACGGATACTTTACCTGCAAACCGAGAGATAGCCAGCAACCCCTACACTGCCTGGTAATGGAGAAGATTGAAGGGTTGGATTTAGCAGAATATCAGCAACAGCGGCAATATCAAGCAATCGCTCAGGATTTGGCCTTAGAATGGCTCTTACAGTTGACTCAGATTCTGGATGAGGTGCATCAGCAGCAGTTTTTCCACTGGGATATCAAGCCATCGAATATTATCCTCAGGCCAAATGGGCAGTTAGTGTTGATCGATTTTGGTACAGTGAGGGAATTGACTGCTACTTACTTTGGACAACAAGCAGCAGGACAAGTAACCGCCATCGCTTCCTTTGGCTATACTCCCCCGGAACAACTTCGTTATCAAGCCGTACCACAGTCGGATTTCTTTGCTTTAGGACGTACTTTTGTCTTTTTGCTGACGGGAAAGCAACCGAATGATCCAGCAATTTACAACTCTTTCAAAAATGAGTTAAACTGGCGCTCTCATAATCCTCATCTCCTGCCGGAATTGGCAGAGTTAATCGAGCAATTGATGATGCCTGCTGCGAAGAAACGTCCGGTGAATACTCGGGTAATTTTACAACAGTTGGCAGAGATTGACCGGATACTCAATAGGCTGCCACCCAGGCAAAACCCGGTTTCTTCGTCGGGAGGACAAGGAAGTATCCGCATTTCCTCACAAAAAACCCAGCTTGCTAACCAAGGTTCTAGTTTACCTCCACAGGGGAGAATTCACCTCCAATCCTTTGACTTTGAAGTGGTAACAGTAGACTCCCGAGGTAGGCAACATCGTCGCCACCGTCGCCAAGCAGAGTTTTTTACCGAAGACTTAGGCAATGGGGTTATGCTGGAGATGGTGGCAATCCCTGCTGGTACCTTTACCATGGGTTCTCCTGCTAAGGAGAAGGAACGAAGTGATGATGAAAGTCCTCAGCACTCAGTAACGATCAAACCCTTCTATTTTGGTAAATTTCCTGTAACTCAGGCACAGTGGAGAATTGTAGCCGCCTTACCTCAAGTTAGTCAGGATTTAAATCCTGATCCATCTTGGTTCAAAGGGGGTAATTTGCCAGTAGAAAATGTATCATGGCATGATGCTCAAGAGTTCTGTGCCAGACTCTCTCGAAAAACTGGACGTACCTACCGGTTACCGAGTGAGGCAGAATGGGAATATGCTTGTCGTGCAGGCACCACTACTCCTTTCCACTTTGGAGAGACAATTACCACTGACTTGGCTAACTACGATGGTAACTATACCTACGGTTCTGGTCCCAAGGGAGAGTATCAAGAAAAAACTACCCCAGTAGGAAGTTTTCGAGTAGCCAATAAATTTGGTTTATACGACATGCATGGTAATGTCTGGGAATGGTGTGAGGATGATTGGCATGATAATTACTGGGAAGTGCCAAAAAATGGCAGTGTATCGCTAAAGGAAAATGATCATGATAATAATCCTCAACTAATGCGCGGCGGTTCATGGGTCAGCGAGCCGTGGGCTTGCCGTAGTGCAGTTCGCAATAGTGATGCCCCAGACCTCTGGTTCGATAATCTAGGTTTTCGAGTTGCTTTTTCTTAATAGATATATTTGTCCTTATATTTATAATAACAGAAAGGTGAAATAGGAGATGGGATATTTGTTACCGACGATTAAACAAAGACCAATTTTAGGTAAAATGACCATCAAGTTAGAGCGTAACCCTAAGCGTCCAACTCGTCAAGCAAAATTGCAAAACAGATTTTGGAATGTTAAACATTCCTCATGTACGACTTGCCGCCAATCCTTGAGTATTTCTACTCATTCCTGGCGAACGGGTCGCACCCACGGCTAGAAGCCGAGGGATTCTAGCTTCATCGATATGGTAATAATCCTACCTTAACCAACTACACCCAAAATATCCTGAGCGTGGGTAGCCGTTTGCACTTTCTCATCAACGTGAGTGATTTTGCCCTCGCTATTAATGATGTAGGTAACACGCTTGGAGTAACCACCTCCTTCAACATCATAAGCCTTAGTCAGGGTTCCATCCGGATCTGCTAGCAGTTGGAAGGGCAAACCATATTTCTCTTGAAACGCTTTGTGAGAAGCCTCATCATCCATGCTGACACCAAGTACCACCATGTCTTTGCCTTGATATTCAGTATAGTTATCCCGAAAACTTTCAGCTTCTTTGGTACAGCCAGGAGTGTCGTCTTTGGGATAAAAATACAAAACTACGGTTTTACCAACAAAGTCTGAAAGAGAAACGGTATTGCCATCGCTGTCTTTGGCGGTAAATGCCGGTGCATCTATACCAACTTGGAGTGCCATAGATTTTTGTTCCTGTTTGCTTAAAATGAACTAGCCAGTCTAAATATTACAATGGATGAGGGAAATTTAGAATTTAGAATTTAGAATTTAGAATTTACTATGGTCATGACTTCGATTGAGTCTCAAAAAAAACAGTCAATCCTATATCCGGCTTCCACTCTCAAACGGGCAGAGCGATCTATGCTTTGTTCACCGTTCCTATTACCTCTATTTGTTGCCATGCGTCTTCAGAGTGTGCCGCTACCAATAATCGCTTCTCCAGAAGGTATGGCGCAAGGTTACTTAAAACGCCCTATGTCTGAATTGGCAGTAGAAAACAGTATCATGTGGCTGATTCAAGTGGGTATCTTACGGCGAGAAGTCGATGGCCAAGGTATTACCGATAGTTTTCGCTTGACACCTTTGGGACGTCAGCTAGTAACCAATTACGAACAACAAGGGGGAACCTTACCTCCCCCTTCGTGGTTAGATTGGCTTTACAATGTCTTATGTCGATGGTTAAGACTACCTATTTAAGGCTGAATGCTGAAGGCTGAAGGCTGAAGGCTGAATGTTCCCCAGCCAAACTCTTGCTTGTCAAAGCTACCAAAATTTGTTATGAAAGCCATAATGGTTGTGGGCACAACCTCCCACGCAGGAAAATCTCTGATTACCACCGCTTTATGTCGCCTGCTCTTGCGGCGCGGCTGGCGAGTCTCACCCTTCAAAGGTCAAAATATGGCTCTGAATGCTTACGTGACTCAGGAAGGGAGAGAAATTGGCTATGCTCAAGCAGTACAAGCTTGGGCAGCGGGAGTTAAACCCTGCGTGGAAATGAACCCGATTTTACTCAAACCTCAAGGAGATATGACTTCCCAGGTAGTGCTCATGGGTAGAGCAATAGATAAAGTCAGTGCCCATGATTACTACCAGAAGTACTTTGAGCGGGGTTGGCAAGCGATCGAAAAATCCCTAAAATATCTGAGCCAAAACTTTGATTTAGTTGTTTGTGAAGGAGCCGGTAGTCCAGCGGAGATTAACCTCAAGCACCGGGACTTAACCAATATGCGAGTGGCGCTACATTTAAATGCTCCTACCTTACTAGTGGTAGATATCGATCGCGGTGGTGCTTTTGCCCATGTTGTTGGTACCCTGGAACTGCTGGAACCAAACGAGAGAGATTTGATTAAAGGAGTAATTATTAATAAGTTTAGGGGACAGCGATCGCTCTTGGATTCAGGCATTACCTGGCTAGAAGAATACACTGGTATTCCTGTTGTTGGAGTTATTCCTTGGATAGAAGAGTTGTTTCCAGCGGAAGACTCCCTCGACTTGCTAGATAGACACTTGACCAAAAAGCAAGATAGTGAACTGACCATTGCCGTAATTCGGCTACCCCGCATTGCTAATTTTACTGATTTTGATCCTCTGGAAGCAGAACCCAGCGTTACTGTCAACTATCTGATGCCTAACCAATCCTTGGGATATCCAGACGCAGTAATTATTCCAGGTACAAAGACCACTATTTCTGACTTGATGGTTCTCCACGAAAGCGGTATGGCTCAGGAAATTCAAAACTACGCAGCCGCCGGTGGTACAGTGCTCGGTATTTGTGGTGGCTTCCAAATGCTGGGCAAAGTTCTCGAAGATAGAGATGGGTACGAAGGTCATCAGGGAAGTTATCCAGGATTAAACTTGTTACCCTTAGCAACTTTGATTACTGGCCACAAAATCTCTCGTCAGAGGAGTGTAACTTCTAACTATCCCCAGCCTGGTTTACCTGTTACGGGTTACGAAATCCATCAGGGAAACTCCCAAATACTCAAGTTGCCGGAGCAAGAGGTTTCTAATTATCGACCCCTATTTGATGATTCTGGTTTGGGAATAGTGGATGCAACTCAATTAATTTGGGGTAGTTATCTCCACGGTTTGTTTGACAATGGTCCTTGGCGACGTGCCTGGTTGAATCACCTGCGACATCGGCGAGGACTATCGTCTCTCCCCACTGGTGTTGCCAACTACCGCGAACAACGGGAGACAATTTTCAACTCCTTAGCTGATATTGTAGGAGCTCATTTAGATTTAGAACCAATTTTAGTTAGGTTTTAGGTGTTACTTTGGTGAAAACAAGTCTCCAGGGCAGAAGGACAAGAAGGTTTAAGTAAAACCGGGTGTTTGGAAAGCGGATTTGGTATGAATTAACTTTACAGATTGACTATGGGGTGCTAGCGCACCATGCTACGCAAACGCTAACTGCACCCTACTATTTTACTAGTAAAGCTAGCGATCGCCTTAAGCCTTCATCACTTTGTGTTCTTTGTGTCTTTGTGGTTATTTCCTTTAATGACTGCAATATTAAGGTAGTCATAGGTGGATTGCAGAATAATTTATAGGCGCACACTTATTCCATTATTAAAATAATAACCCAAAATCACGAAAATTGCAATCGATTAAATATTTTAAGGGGAACTCAACTGCTCAATTTTTTCCTGCAAACGGGTCAACCTCTTCTCCAAGTCAGCATTTTGTTGTATTCTGAGAATACGCTCTATGCGATCACTCATTAGGTAATGCTGTCTTAAGGTTGTTTCTCGATCTGCTTTCAAACCCGATGAATGGTGATTAATTTTAGTTTCCGGCAAGCAAAAGAAAACTCCCCCATCGGTGTACTGAATGCGGCTTTCTAACAAGTCAAAAATACGAGCATTACCAGTAATTGTTTCCTGAAATTCCTGACAACCATAAACATGGAGGCTCAAAAAAGGTGTATTTCCAGGATTACCCATTTGATGGATGAGGTTATGGTCAACAGTACATACCATACCAGGAGTATAGTGGGCAGGTTTTAAAGTTCTTAAAACTCCCTTAGTAAAACCATAAATGTAATGGGCTGCTGCTCCAAAACATTGCACTGCACCCCATTGGGTAGCACCGTGATCATGAATAGCACTAAAATCCCCTGGTAACCAAGACATGACCATTATCTCAAAATGTCCACCGTCAAATACTAACTTACGACCGTAGCTATCGGTGATTGGGTGCTGAAAATCGGCCCAAAACATCAAATCTTGCTCAGAAATATCTGCTTCGAGTACAAAATCTTTAACTTGAGCTGGTGTAAAATTAGTCGTTTGCTGTAGTCGGCTAATCAGTTTTTGCAGACTGACAGGGTACACATCAATTGGGTTAACGATTGTAGTTTGAAAAGGTGTTTTAACCATATTAAAAACCTCAAATTTTGAATTGTTTCTCACCGAAAGCGGCAGGAAGCCCATTCCTTAAGGGATGGGAGGGATAGCCGCCCGCCGCTTTGTTGTTAGTTGTTAGTTGTTTGTTTTTGTTTTTTTACAAATAACTAACAACTTTCTAACACGTTAGCGTAGCGGCACGTTAGCGTAGCGGGGCGAAGGAGGGTGCAATACCCCGGGCTGTCTTCCGGGGGATGAGTTAACTACTCTGAGAACCTGATGCGTGTATAACATTTTAAAAATACTCGAAATTCTCTCAATCTAGGGTGATCTTAATCAAGATTATGATTTGCCAATCTGAGAATTGATGAAGATTCAGCTAAGTTTTTCCAAAGTGAGACGAGGCAGGCTGTCGTTGTCTGTTGCCGTCTGTAAAAGGGAACAGGGAACTTCGGGTATGAATACAGAGGTTTTTTTAAGAAAAAAAAGCGACAATCTAGATTCACAACTCATTTATAAACGCTATTCCTTCTTACTCATTACTCATTACTCATTACTCATTACTCATTACTCATTACTCATTATTCATTACTTATTACTTGTTACTTGTTACTTATTCAGCAAGCCCTAGGTATTTGGTAATCTTGGTAAAAGACATTGCATAATGACCACATCATGCCAAGTTCCATTGATAAAGCCAATTTCTTTCTGAGTGCCCACGATTTCAAAGCCAAATTGTTGATGGAATCGAATACTACTCTGGTTAGCGGCTAAAATTTTTGCTACAATATGATGGTAGCCATAGTTAGCCACTTTTTCCATCAGCACCTTCTGCAAAGCCTTACCATAGCCCTTACCAGTTTCGGAAAATGTGAGATAAACTGAGGTTTCGCAACAGATCTGATACCCAAGACGATCGCTATAGCGCTTAATAATTCCCCAACCTAGCACCTTGTCCGAGGTTTCTGCCACTAATAATGCTTCTCGATGATGCATTTTTTGGACGATCGCTTGAATATCTTCTGCTGTATAGGTACGACCATCCATCGTGATACCACCATAGGCGATCGCTTCATTATAAATCGAGGCGATCGCTTCATGGTCTTTGGGTTCTGCTGGACGAATGGTTAGGGAAGACATTTTTAAGTAATAAGTAATAAGTAATGAGTAATGAGTAATGAGTAATGACCAATGACAAACAACAAATAACCAACAACAAACAACCAACAACAAACAACCAACAACAAATAACCAACAACAAACAACCAACAAACAACTAAAGTAATTGCTTTCA
>JAAHGR010000375.1 GCA_010672425.1 Symploca sp. SIO2E6 | reverse complement strand
CAATCACTAAGGCGCGACGCAAGCTATACAATCCTTCCGCTGCATCCAGTTTCCCTAATCCTGTATCGCAGGCGGAAAGGACTACTAGTTTTGTCCCTACTAAATCTAAAGAAGAGACTTCTTGGGCAGTGAGGATGCCGTCTTCCCTGCTGCCACTTTGTTGGCTGCGGAAACCGGCGAGGATTAATCCGGAGAGGAGGAGGGCTTCTTCATATCTCCCTTGACTATTGTAGAGCCCTGCCAAATCGTTGAGACTCATAGCAACATCAGGATGCTGTTGTCCTAAAATGCGTCTCCTCATCTCCAAGGCTTGGCGGTAGAGGGGTTCTGCTTCTTCATATCTCCCTTGACTATTGTACAAAGCTGCTAAATTGTTGAGACTCGAAGCTATATTAGGATGCTCTGGTCCTAAAATGCGTTTCAACATCTCCAAAGCTTGGTGATAGAGGGGTTGTGCTTCTTCATATTTCCCTTGACTATTGTACAAAGCTGCCAAATTGTTGAGACTCGAAGCTACATAAGGATGCTCTGGTCCTAAAATGCGTTTCAATATCTCCAAAGCTTGTTGGTAGAGGGATTCTGCTTTTTCATATCTCCCTTGACTATAGTACAAAAATGCCAAATTGTTGAGACTCGTCGCTACATCAGGATGCTCTTGTCCTAAAATCCTCTGACGAATAGCCAATGCTTTTTCTGCGAGGAGAATTGCTTCACTATATTTGCCCTCTTGGTAAAGTTGAAATGCTTTTTGATTAAGCTTTTCTGCCTCTGCTAGTTCTATATCTTCCTGAAGTGCTGCTCGTAAACCGACTTCAATCTTGATTACATCCGAGTCCGACTCTTCTTGAGCCACTAAAACAGAAGTTTCAGACCAAATCTGGGTCAATTGTCCCGTTTTGAGACAACCGCGACAACCCTGTAGAGACGTTGCAGGCAACGTCTCTACAGGGTGGGACATAATAGGGATATCTATACCGGATTTGGTATCACTCTTCCCAAAAGCCAACTCTGGCAGCAAAATTCCCAATCCCGCCACCCCAAACCCAGCAGCTAAAAACAATCCTTGCCTAAATTTCCCCATTACTCTATCTTTCCCTTAACCTCAACCAACTTATCCTCAATCTCAGCAATCCTTGCTGCTTCCTCTACTGTTAATTCCTCTAAACCCTGATAAGCAACCAAAGCACCCTGCAACCAGTCCGCCGCTTCCTGAAAATCTGTCTGAGTCGTAGCCAGCAAATCAGTCACTTCCCCTAAACTAGCTTGCAAATTCCCTTGTAACTCCAAATTATCCTCTGCCTCCGCTGCCTCCAGCGCCTTTACAAACTGTTCTTTTGCCAAACCAAGTAAATCTACATCCCGATAAGTTTGCCCCAAAATTTGGTAAACTCCTGCTCCTGGTTGTCCCTCACTAAGCAGATATTGCAAAACTTCAATGGCATCAGCATATAACTCATAATCTCGGTAAAGGTTAACCAAAGCTATTGCTAGCACTTGCCGCTCAGAAAATTGCTCCTCCAACTCCTTAGCTGCTACTTCTAACTGCTGATACTCCTCCTCACTTAAAATAGTGAAACCTGCACTGCTAACAGCAATATCGTTTTCCCCTTGATAAGCAGTAATTTTCACTTCATAATACCAATCCGTTTGCAGCACTTCTTCTCCGTCATACCTAACCAAAGTTCCCTTAACCTTGGTTGACCAATCAGTACCAACAAACTCCACTCGATAACTAGTTGCACCTTCCACAGGATGCCAACTTAACAAGGGTTGGGACTCGGTAATCTTTGTATTGCGGGGACTGATTAAATAAGGAGTGTTGGGATCTTCCTCATTACGATAAATACTGCAACGATTGTTATTATTGCTTCTGGCACTAGAACAAATACCAGAAACCGGATATCCTCCCCTAGCACTAACTTCTTTAATCTGAGTATTACTACAATAAATTGTCACCTTAGCCCCAGAGGATAAAGCTAAGCGATGATTATTGTTGAGACCAAGACCTGAATAAGCATCCCAGCTACTTCCACCTCGCTGAACTTTAACCTTGCCTTGGACTTGTAAAATACTATGGGGACTAACTCCACAAGCTAATAATACTGGGTTTGCTGTACCCCAGAGGATTAAACCGAGTAAAACTCTAGTTATTCTACTGTAAGATTTTGGTATTCTTAAACCAGCCATTGTCTACTGTTTGGATGTTGCAGAACTTTCTCAATCTTCAGCACCCGTATTTCCTCAGTCTCCTAAGTTATCCAAATCTAGGGAACCGTGGATTATTTTTCATATAGAAAAAATTTAGATAACTTTGAGATCTTGTTTACCCCAAGATTGGAGTAACAATAGCTCTTGTAACCCCACACAATTGGCGCTCTAGGGGCTATACAAACTGAAAACATAGACGCTGGCGGGCGCAAGCATTGCGCCCCTACGTCATGAATATTATACCAATATAGCCGGAATTGATATTATGCTCCTGTAGGGGCGGGTTCACCAACTCGGTAAGCACATTAACCAATCAATTTCCTAAACCCGCCCCGGTGATGTCGGCGGGGCGGGTTTAGCTCCATTATCCTACAGTCGCCAAATTTCGATTGAACCCGCCCCTACTGGCGCGACACAGCTAAAATAGTAGAATATATGTAGGTTGGGTCGAGGCAACGAGACCCAACGCTGGAGCGGGTTGTGTTGGGTCTCGCTATCGCTCTACCCAACCTACATTTTTAGCTGTGTCACGCCACTACATCTAGCTTGGGAGAAGTTTTTTTAGCTATAGGCGCATCTCTTTTCCATTATTAAATATAATAGCAAAGAATTGTAAGCCCCTGGCAAGTCTCCACCAGTAGCAATGCGATATTGTTTTTGTGCTTTGTCAACTTCTTGATACTCTTCATAGATAACCCCCAGATAAAGATGGGCTTGGGCATTATCCGCATTCAAGGATATCGCTTGTTGTAAGTATTTTGCCTCCTGCAAAGCAACCTGTAGAGCATCTCTCCTATTGAGAATCGAGAGAACTTCTTCAGCTAGCAAAACCGACTGGGACTGTTGTAGGGTTTCAATAGCTGCCTCGTAATGTTTAAGAGTGGCAGTTAACTGGGAATTAGTCATGCAATGGGAGAGCTGGGGGAGCTGAGGGAGATGGAGGGAGCTTGGTATAATTCTAGGGAGCAAGATGCTCCCACTGAAATTCTGTGGTTAATCCCTAACCTAAAACCTAACACCTAACACCTAACCATTCACCTCCTCAATAGACACTCCCAAAACCTCGGCAACCTGCTGGGCACTCAACCCCATACCCAAAAGCCTAGAAATTGCTTCTTTCTGTGCACGCTCAGCGGTTTCAGCTCTTTGCTGGGCAGCTTGAACTTGTTCCTGAGCAGCTTGAGCTTCTTGCTGGGCAGCTTGAGCTTGTTGCTGGGCAACTTGAGCTTCTTGCTGGGCAGCTTCAGCTGGCGTGGGAATCCAATTTCCTTGGGCGTCATACCAACGTAACCACTGCCGCCTCATTTCCCGATATTTTCCCTCCCAGAGTCCTATCCCTAACTCCAATCTTGGCAACCAGATTCTCGGCTCCCTCAGCTTTTGTTCCTGGTAGCGATTTCCCTTTAACCAAAATACTCGCAATTTGTTGGTATAGCGATCAAATACTATGTAGTAAGGGATACCTAATATTTGCTCGTAAACCTCCCATTTGCTTGGGGGGGAGCCTCCTCGCGGAGTTTCCCCCAAATCCTCATCGCTGGTTCCCGGAGAAAGCAATTCAATGGCAACCATCGGTGTGACTCTTTCCTGCCAGATGACATAGCTCAACCGCAGTTCCCGCTCTTGATAAAATCTTGGTACTCCCACTACTCCATACCAATCTGGTCGTTTGTACCACTTCGTATGACGGGGATCGTAGTACAAATTTAAGTCACTCGCCACCATAACGCGCTCGGGGGGGTGGGTAGGGGGACAGAAAGTGGCAGAGCACAACTCCCCTTGCCACCCATGATATTGGTCAGGCAATCCAGGTTCCTCCAGAGATTCACTCGGAAGATCGTACATCGTCGGCAGGTTTTCTGGGACAAGGCCAGGAAAATTAATCTGCTCGATGGAAGTTTTTGTGGGGGACATTTGTTAGGTGTTAGGTGTTAGGTAGAATCGGATGTTTTTAGTTAAGGACAAGAGTATGGCGAAATTAGGAAAGTCTACTCAGTGAATATAGTCTACTTCAACCTGGGTAAGGGTGACGACTACATTTATCGTCTCACATCAGATTTTATTGGGATGAATACGGGAGATACCCTGGAATTGACCAAGGCTCAAGAAAAGAAGTTTAACATAGAAAAAGTAGCAGATATCTTCCCAGAATACTACCTGTTGAAAGTGAGAAATTTTAAAGGAGCAGCCCAAACAACCTTACAGGAATGGATCTATTTTCTGAGAAACAGTGAGATTAAGGAGGAATTTGGAGCCAAAGGAATGGTACAAGCCAAGGAAGCCTTGCGAGTAAATAATCTATCAGACAAAGACAGAAAAGCATATGATCGTTATAGTGATAAAATGAGACTATTTAATTACCAAAATTGATTGTTATTGCTTTAGTTTTCAGTATTTATGATGCATAACCAGGTCATCAACAATGTAAGAAGGCAGTCCCAATGAAGAAAATTCACCACCAGGTGATGAAAGTCGTCTCTTCCCTGCTCCCTACTTACAAGTCAGACTCCCATGAACTTTCGTTCACAACGAAGGATGAAAATTCTGGTATCTCCGCGTCCCCGCGTCCCCGCGTCCCCGCGTCTATTTTCAGATTAGTATGGTGGTTACTAGGGGGAATTTGGCTACTGGGAGCTTTGTGCGATCGCATCTGGCTATTCCTTGACCATGCAATTCCTGCTTGGGATGCTACTAATCATCTCACCGGTTCCCTCAACTACTTAGATGCACTACAACATGCTCAGTGGTTTTCCGGGGACTGGTGGCGGAGTTTGTGGATGCTCTCTTCCAAAAATCCACCCCTAATCTATATCATTACAGCTCCTTTTCAACAAGTCTTTGGTACTGGTCCAGACCAAGCTCTACTGGTTAACTTGCTCTTTAGTGCTATTTTACTTGGCTCCGTCTACAGTTTAGGCAAACATCTGTTTAATCAGCAAGTTGGTTTATGGTCCGCTGGTTTGTGTGTCCTGCTACCCCGACTCTACGAGTTTCGGATTCACTATCTGCTAGATTATTCCCTCACCGCCTTAGTAGCAGCCAGTTTCTGCTGTCTGACGGTGTGGCGGGATACCAAAACTCAGCGGCAAGGCTGGCTTTGGAGTTTGGGGTTTGGCATCTGTTTTGGTTGCGCCATGATGGTTAAGCAAAGTGCTCTGTTTTTTTTGCTAGTACCTCTGTTGTGGTTGGGATGCAAAGCATTGTGGCAAAAAGCTTGGCAACGTCTTGCCCAATTAACCATTGGTTTATTGGTATCTTTCTTGATCTTGGCTCCCTGGTACAGCACCAACTGGATATTTTTCTTCAGTGCCCACCAAAGTGGTATTGTTAGTGCCGCAGCTGCCGAAGGAGACCCACCTCTGAATACTCTTGCTGCCTGGACTGTTTACTGGCGGGATCTACCAGCTGCTGTATCTTGGCCTTTATTAATAGTGCCGATAGTTGGCTTACTGCTGCATTGGTTGCGTCCTTTGCTAGGCTGGGGGAGTAGAGGGAGAGGAGTTGGAGCCAATCCGAGTAGTATTGACTCTGGAGCCTCGAATGCTACTGTTCAAACTCCTGTTTCCCCGCAACATACTCAACAGCCTTTGGTAAATTCCTTACCCTGGTTAACTATCTTTTTAGTTGCCTCTTACTTCATCTGCTCAGCAATTGTTAATAAAGATACTCGCTATATCATGCCCTATCTGCCGATACTCTCGGTAATTCTCGCCTATGGTTTAACCTTGTGGCCGAGACGTTGGCAGGCGGTACGTTGGTCTACTATTGGTTTAGCCCTGTTGCTGATGTTTCTCAATCTCTTCCCCATTGCGGGTAAGGGAGGAATTTACCTCACGCAAACCTTAAGTCCCCACAGTCAATCCTACCCTTATCGAGGAGTAAAATGGCCTCATTCCCAGGTGATTGCCGAAATAATTAGCACCCAACCCCAACTGCAAGCCACAGTTGGCGTC
Organism: Symploca sp. SIO2E6; assembly: GCA_010672425.1. Taxonomy (GTDB): domain Bacteria; phylum Cyanobacteriota; class Cyanobacteriia; order Cyanobacteriales; family Coleofasciculaceae; genus Caldora. The sequence goes on along the minus strand of JAAHGR010000375.1, from coordinate 1,505 downwards.
ATACCAAGCCTACCCCCAATCAACCACAATAATGTCAACTATTACGGTGCTCTAGAGCAATTCCAAGTCTATGGACGTCAAGTAGGACAAAGAGAACAGCAAGTACAACAGGATTGGCGATCGCTTTGTTGGTTTCTGACGAAAACCAATAGTGAAGCAGCTTATAAACCCTCGGAAGCTCTCTTAGTCAAGACTGTAGAACAAACTCCCAATTTCCAGTTGCAAAAGAATTGGCTGTTACCAGATAACACCTTCCTGCAACTATATCATTGCACTCAACCCCCCATCCAAGTTAAGCAGCTAGAGCAAACCCTTGCTAAGGTAAGTTTAGACCAGGTGAGGATACCGGAACGAGTCCCCGCTGGTGTGCCGGTTCCCGTAACCTACCAATGGTCTGGTCCTTGGGAGCAGCTACAATCAGGTCTAGTCCTACTGACTTGGAAATCACAAAAGACCGAAAAAAACAACCTAGAATTATCACCAAAATCCTTCGATTGGGAACTAAATAATCCAGAAAACTCTGCCCAACCGTCCTTATCCCATCCTTCCTTCCCCATGCTCCATCAATGGTTCCATGATCACGGTATTGCTCTGGGACAATTGCATTCAGGACGCTTAAGTAACTCACAGTTATTGGGGAGTTTTCAAGTTACTGAACAAATGGCCATGCTACCTCCTAAAGCTCTAGCAACTGGAATCTATACTTTAGAGGCTACCTACCTTAACCGGAGCACTGGTCAACACTATCCCATACCAGTACCAACTGTAACCCTCACCATTGACCCTAACGCTCCTGCCATCCCAGCACCAGAATTAGATTTAGTCACTCAACTGCGGAATTTAGCCAGTACCTTACCCCAAGGACGAGTCGCCTTAGAACCGATCTTTGACGAAATTGGGCGTATTAATCAATACGATCCTGTTCAAGACTATACTAAACAGGCTGAACTAGCTCTAGAATTCCGCCTTCAGTCAGAACAGCATCAAGATTTGGCTTACGGTCTTGCTCTTGCTAGGGCATTGCAGGAAGATGTAGATGGTGCGATCGCAGCCTTGCAACAAGTAGTGCAACTGGACTCCCAAAACCCCTATGCTCATGCTTATCTTGCCTTTGTCTACCTCTATGACTGGCGTCTTCAAGAGGCTCAAGATGCTATTCGAGCAGCTCTCTACCTAAATCCCAATATCCCAGAAATTCAGGCACTCTCTGGGATAATTGCTCTGCTACGAGGTAATGTTTTCCAAGCTTGGTTGATACTGCGTAGATTGGAGCTTTAGATGGTAGGTGGTAGGTGTTAGGTGTTAGGTAGGGCGAGTGAGAATAAGTAATATCAATTCCGGTTGCATCGGAATGATTAAAAATCTGGCTTTCTGGTTAGAAAACATAGATACACTGAGGGCGCAAGCTTTGCACCCTACATCACGAATATTATCCCAATGTAGCCGGAATTGATATAACAAGGAATGATGAATTTATACTAGTTTTGAGCACTCAAATCCCTGGG
>JAAHGR010000374.1 GCA_010672425.1 Symploca sp. SIO2E6 | reverse complement strand
AAAATAGGCGTATTTTTCTCATGAGCGGGTTTTTCTAACCGATGAAGCCTCCCCAAAGCCTATAAAATCGTTGAGACGCTTGGGTCTCTTCAGCCCTCATCGCCTCTATTTGTTTCAATTGCTAGGAAGCTGCAATCATTACTAAACAGAGGTTGTAGCTATAGTTGTCACCCCGTCAGCAAAAAAGCACAAAAAACCTGCCGTAGCAGGGTTTCTAGATTCATTACTAGAAATGTAATTGCAATGACTGTATAGGGAAGTATGAGGCAATTATAATTTTAGTAGTGGGAGCATCTTGCTCCCTAGAAGTTTACCCCAGAGAGTTGCTCCCTAGAAGTTTACCCCAGCGAGCAAGATATTTGCGCTACGCGATCGCACCACTTTCTTTACCAAAATGGGATGCTTCTGTTTCATCAAACTAAATAAGTGTAAAAAGAGTTCCGATGGCAATCTCTGGCTGGCTTTTACGAACCTTAATACATCGTTTTTGTAAGTAGGGACAGTGCTGAGTATTGACGGTATCTATCCAGTCTAATTCTGGCTTGTCCTTTGAGTTTCCAAATAGCTCAATTATTTTGTTCACAAAACCGATTCACTCCTTGCTTTCGCTAGCTCTAAATAATCCTGACAAATATCTATACCACAAGATTTCCTCCCAAATAGTTGAGCTGCCAACATTGTAGTTCCAGTTCCACAAAAAGGATCAAGGACAATACCATCAGGGGGGCAAGTAGCAGCTAGGGGAATCTTGCAAAGATCGATGGGATAGGGAGCAAAGTGCAGTTGACGTTTTTGTGTATCTTCTGGCAGGATTTCCCAAACATCACTTGGCTTTGATCCTTGAGGATGATATTTGAGAAAATAAAAGCCTTTTTCGTTCAGTTCTTTGGCTCGTCCAGAAACCTTTTGTGAATTAGAATGGGTTGTTCTGTGTTGACCTCTAATAACCATCCTAAAATCAGAAATTTCTCCGTTAGCCACTTGTTGTAAGACTTCTTCTAATACAGAATAGGCATTTTCTTTCTCCACCTCAGAGAGTTCTGTAGACAATTCAATTTTCCGCTTGTAACGAATTCCAGTTACACCTGTGGCGGAAACAACAGTACCATTGACAACTTTGGCTTTTCTGGGAGCTGAACGAATCCCATCGATATCATAGTAATATCCTTGGGGTGATTTAACAAAGTGAAACATATTCTCATGAATATTTCTGAGACGATCCTTGCTATTGTCTAGTCCTCCTTTAACCTTATGCCAAATAATGCTATTTCTTAAAGTCCAACCTTGTTTGTCTGTTAAGCTCAGTGCGATTCGCCAGGGCAATCCTAATAAGTTCTTATTCTTGTAAGCATCTCCTATATTAAGCCAAAAAGAGCCTGAATGTTTTAAGACTCGTTGGACTTCGGCAAAAACTAGAGACAGATTTTCCAGATATTCATGAAAATCTGCCTCTAGTCCGATACCACCTGCATCATACTCTCTCTTGCCCCAGTAAGGTGGGCTAGTCAGACAAACATCAATCGACTCGTTAGGTAATTCCTTGAGCACTTCAACAGCATCACCTAGCATATATAAAGGAGCCAAGCTTGGATCAGATTGATAGGCTTGGAATTTGGCTCTGAAACTTTGGGTGAGAAGAGAAGGTAATTCCTGCGATCGCATTCTCGATTTTGTCATTGGTCAAGTGTTATTGGTCATTAGTGCGATCGCAAAGTACTTGCTCGCTTGCTCGCTTGCTTTGTGCTCTTTGTGCCTTTGTGGTTAATAATCCTAGAAACCAGCCTTCTAGCCAAGATAACCAGGAAATACATTACAGGCGCACACCTATTCCATTATTCAAATAATAGCAAAAAACTATAAAAATTACAATAATTATTTACAAAAAGTTGCAAAGTAAGGAAACCTCTGACAGGAGTAGGTTTGGGAACAGCTTTGCTTAGAATTAGGGGTGTAGGGTGTGTGTGTTATAACGGCTAAAGTGCAAGTCACATAAAGTTTTGAGCCAGTTGAAGCTTGCTCGTTAATTGTCAACTTAAGATGACATTGCCGAGGTTAGAAATTAGTTGGGTTTTTACGTAGTTTTACGGAAGACAAGCATAGCGTTAAACTGCTACATCAATTAACTATGACATGATGTCGTATTGTGCTTTGGTAGTTTTGATTCTCATCTTCTTTTTTCTTAAATTCTGACTCCTGACTCCCTTAGAGGTTAAAAAATGTCCAAAACGAATCACAACAACTGTCGTTATCGAGGTTTTCTGCGAGGTTGGGGAGAACATCTAGGCAATTGGTCATACATTGCTGTAGTAGTTTTCATCTCAGTACAGATGGCGATGTTCGCGGCTCAACCTGCCCAGGCTGCAGCAGGAGAACACATCCTGAACAACCCACAGGTGCTAAAACTTCGTCAAGAACCTACTTCATTTACAGATTTACCGTCTCAACGGAGGCTATTTGGTAAGGAAGTAGATGAAGAGGGGACACAGAAAGAGTTCGATCTCAAAGTTGAGTATATAGAAAGTCACATCCGTAACCCAGGGAAAGGTGAAGGTGAAGGTGACAAGGTGAAATTGCGGGGCTATGTCGGCACCGACACTAGTGACGAGACACCTTATGTAGCTCCGACGATTGAGGTAAATCCAGGCGATACTGTTCGCGTCAATCTGAAAAACAACCTACCGATTGTTCCCGATTGCAAGGTTAGCCCAGATGAGGTGAACAAGCCTCATTGCTTCAACGGTACCAATTTGCATACCCACGGCTTGTGGATTAGTCCGACTGGCAATAGCGATAATGTCCTGTTGTCGATTAATCCTGGTGAGGAGTTCCAATACGAATTCAACATCCCCCAAGAACACCCGGCAGGTACCTTTTGGTATCACCCCCATCGACATGGCTCGACTGCGCTTCAGGTAGCGAGTGGTATGGCGGGAGCTTTGATTGTGCGTGGTGACAGGAAACCCGAACAATTGCCCTTTCTAATTAACCCTCCTCTATACTCCCACGGTGACATCGACACTCTACTCAAAGGTGTAAATGATGGTAATGGTATAACAGAGCACGTCTTAGTGTTGCAACAAATTCAGTATGCCTGTAAGGATAACGAGAATGATATCTGGGATTGCTCAGGGAAAACAGGCAAAATAGAGTCTTACGATTTGTTCGGTCCTCCCACTTGGAAGGAATCCGGGCGTTACACCAGTATAAATGGGGAAGTTATACCTACAATTCAAGCTAAGCAGGGTGAAATCGAACGGTGGCGGATCATTCATGCAGGCGTGCGGGATACAATTAGTCTGAAGTTTCGCAAAGCAAAGGAAGGACGGAAAGCTTTCACATCCTCGAAAGCTAACGATAATGATGATTGGATTAAGGAAAATTGTCCTGGCGCTCCAATAAAATACTTTGTTATAGCTGACGATGGACTCACGAGGTCTCAGGCATGGGAGACAGACTTGACAACCTTGCAACCGGGTTACCGTAGCGATGCGCTGGTGGTTTTCCCTGAAGATGGTGATTACTGCGTAATCGATGAACCTGTTGAAGCTTCAGCAGCTGTTAGCAGAGAAGCAGAGAGCGGACGACTGCTGGCTATGGTTAAAGTTGAGTCAAAAGAAGATGCAGCTGTAGATGATATCGCTGATTATGTGCAAGGAAAACTGACAGATGCTGCTGAGAAGGTATTTTCTTCTGATGAGCAAGTTAAAAACAAAGTTATTGCAGATCTGAAAGATAATCTGAAACTCTCCCTCTTTACCCCGCATCCCGACATCAAAGACAACGAAGTCGCCAACACGAAAGGGCAAGAACTAGCTTTCTTCATCGATACTTTGACTCCCCCTGCTGTTAAGTTTGAGGTCAGCAATACCATAGGTTCGTATTTCCATCCTAAGCCTTTCGATCCTAACCGCATAGATCGCAAACTCAAGCTAGGTGACGCCGAGGAATGGACTTTGGAGTCTTACTTTGTCGGCCATCCGTTCCACATCCATGTTAATCCTTTTCAAATCGTCAAAATCCTCAATCCAGAAGGGAAGGATGTCAGTTGTAAAGAAGAGGATCGGGACTCCGACTGTGTAGCCGATGGAAATGACCCGCAGTATACGGCGCTGAAGGGCGTCTGGAAAGACACCCTCTGGGTCAAAGGTATGTCCCCAGGAAGTACTTACCCAGAAGGGGTTTACACCATCGTCGTGCGTACCCGCTACCAGCGTTATATTGGCGATTTTGTGCTCCACTGTCACATTCTCGACCATGAAGACCAAGGCATGATGCAGAGAATCAGTATTGTACTACCAGAGGAGTTGTATGTGACTAACAGGTAAAAGACCCAGATCCCCGACTTCTTCTTCGAGGTTGTGAGTAATTACTTTCTGCAATCGAGAAGTCGGGTATCTTGCGTTACGCTTCACCTGATTAAGCTCTAAGCACAGCATCCCGATGCCTTTCTTCCTTTGTGCTCTTTGTGCCTTTGTGGTTCATAATCCTAGAAACCGGCTTTCTAGCCAAGATAACCAGGAAATACATTACAGGCGCACACTTATCCCATTGTTCAGATAATAGCAAAAAACTCTAAAAATTACAACCAATAATAGATTTTTCATCAAGTACTGACTCACCAGACGCAGAGATTAGGACAACCCTAATTAACAGGTAAAAGTTCCAGCTCCCCGACTTCTTCTTCGAGGTTGCGAGTAATTATTTTCTTCAATCGAGAAGTCGGGTATCTTGCGTTACGCTTCACCTGATTAAGCTCTAAGCACAGCATCCCGATGGCTTGCTTCCTTTGTGCTCTTTGTGCCTTTGTGGTTCATAATCCTAGAAACCGGCCTTCTAGCCAAGATAACCAGAAAACACATTATAGGCGCACATCTATTCCATTATTCAGATAATAGCAAAAAACTCTAAAAATTACAACCAATAATAGATTTTTCATCAAGTACTGACTCACCAGACGCAGAGATTAGGACAATCCTGACTAACAGGTAAAAGTTCTAGATCCCCGACTTCTTCTTCGAGGTTGTGAGTAATTATTTTCTTCAATCGAGAAGTCGGGGATCTTGCGTTACGCTTCACCTGATTAAGCTCTAAGCACAGCATCCCGATGGCTTGCTTCCTTTGTGCTCTTTGTGCCTTTGTGGTTAATCATCCTAGAAACCAGCCTTCTAGCCAAGATCACCAGGAAATACATTACAGGCGCACACCTATTCCATTATCCAGATAATAGCAAAAAACTCTAAAAATTACAACCAATAACCGATTTACCAGAAAGCACTAAGCAAATTTTCCCAGATAATCTTTACGCCATCTAGCATCTGCTTTACGATCAGTGGGTAACTCTAAAACTCGGATACCCTTAGTCGGCAGGGGATTTAACAACTGCTTGAGTTCTTCCCAAGACTTAATCAGCTGATGTTCCACTCCATAGGTAACACACAACTGAGCAAAATTGATGGCTTGGGGTGTGGCAAAGAATTCTTCAAAAGGTGGGTCAAACTGGGAAATGGGTAACATCTCAAAAATACCCCCCCCATTATTGTTGATCAGAACAATAGTTAAATGACCGATAAATTTATTTTGCAGTAAGAAGCCATTGGTATCATGCAACAAAGCCAAGTCCCCTGTGAGCATAACACTACTTTGATTCTGGTGAGCAATACCCAAAGCCGTAGATAAAGTTCCATCAATACCATTGGTTCCTCGATTGAAGAAAGGACGAATACCAAGATTACCAGGAGACCAAAAAAATTCTATGTCCCGTACCGGCATACTATTGGCAATAAATAGGGGGGTTTTTGGTGGCAAACTTTGGGAAAGTAACCAGGCGGCTTTGCCTTCAAATAAGTGGTTGATGCTACTCATTTTCTGGTCAACTGCTGCTCTTACCTTGGCTTCAGCTTGACACCACTGCTGGAGATAGGTTGGGTGTCCTCCACCTCTCTTGCTGTTCTGTTTCTGGGAGATTATTTTAGTGGGGAAGGAGGGAGATAAAGGAGAGTCTTTGGTTTTTTGATGTGCTTGGTGAGGGTCAAAAGACCACTGACTACTGACTAGAGACCAGTCTATCCTGAGGTGAGTAGTTTGACCATGGAGAGGGTCGAGATTATGATCACTCGTATCAATTACCCAGCGTTGGGATTGGCTATCATTTAACCAAGCACGCAATTGCTTGCTAGTGGGTAACTCACCGATTTGAATCACCATTGCTGGTTTCAATTGTTGTGCTAGTTGCTGGTTGCGCAGAATGAGATCGTAAGTGGAAATTAGATAGGGGTTGAGTTGAGCATAGTTTCTAACTGGGGATAGTCCCTCCGCCAAGACAGGCCATCCTAAAGTTTGGCATAATTGGGAGATAGCTTCACAATAGGATTTGGGGTTTTGGGGTTGAGCAAGACCAGCGATGATTATACCTTGTTTCCCTTGTTGCCATTTTTGGTAAAGGGAGATGGGGAGATGGGGAGATGGGGAGATGGGGGGATGGGAAAGTGGAGAAATAGCAGTGAAGAAATCTTCGAGTTCAAAGGGGGAGGGAAGGAAATCCGTATCAAGTTGTGGTATTGGTGCGAGGGGTTCCCGGAAGGGAAGATTAAGGTGTACAGGTCCTGGCACTGGAAACAAAGTCTTCTCCCAAGCATGAACAACTGTTTGCCGCAGATATCTGAGCATCCCAATTTCCGCTGAAGGTACTGCTAAAGATACTTGCCAGTTGGGATAGTTACTATATAATCTTATTTGGTCAATAGTTTGTCCTGAATGACAATTGTGCAACTCCGGGGGACGGTCAGCAGTCAAAACCAACAGAGGTACTCGACTTTCCTTGGCTTCAATTACCGCTGGGTAGAAGTTAGCAGCAGCGGTTCCGGAGGTGCAAACCAAAACTACCGGAGTTGCAGATTGGCGAGCCATTCCCAAGGCAAAGAAGGCTGCTGAACGTTCATCCAAAACTGGAATCACCTCTATTGGTTTTCCTGAGTTTACCTGAGCAGATCTGGCAAAGGCAACAGTTAAAGGAGTTGAGCGTGATCCTGGACAAATGACAGCTGTAGTTAATCCCAGACGATTGAGGGTTTCCACTAAGATGGAACCCCAGATAGTATTGGTATTGCGGAAATCGATGGGCATTGGTTAGATCAAATTCGGTAGAATCTTTGGTGGCAGAACCCACCCCTAACCCCTCCAAGGAGGGGAACCGGAGGCTCTGAGGGAAGCAAGAAGGTTGCAAGGTAGAAGGGAATTATAACTGTTTATCCGAACTTGATATTACTGGTTATTTGTCAATTGTCATGTTAATGGTTTTTCTGCATGTCCTGTAGAGAAGTGTATAACCTCAAGATGACCAAACTAATTATTCAAATTCCTTGTTACAACGAAGAACATACCCTAGGGATCACCCTAGATGCTTTACCTCGCCAGTTACCAGGCATTGATCTAGTAGAGTGGTTAGTCATTGATGATGGTAGTCGCGATCGCACTTTTGAGGTGGCTAAAGCTTATGGGGTGGATCACATCATTCGTTTCTCGACTAACCAGGGTCTTGCCAAAGCCTTTATTGCAGGGATAGAAGCTGGTCTCAAAGCGGGTGCTGATCTCATTGTCAATACGGATGCAGATAATCAATACTGTGCCGAGGACATTCCTCTGCTAATACAGCCAATTCTACTGGGACAAGCGGCAATA
>JAAHGR010000373.1 GCA_010672425.1 Symploca sp. SIO2E6 | reverse complement strand
TAGGAGATTTTAAATTAGCAGAGCATTTGTGGACAAGGGTGTTGGCTTTATCTCCGGCAGACCCTAAAGCGCTGAAGGCTCTAAGACGGATTTGGGTAAAATTAGAACAAACAGCAAAACCACCATTATCGGAATCTATCCCAGAGTCGGGAAATAAGTCAAGAACCATTACACCACCTCGGTATTCAGAAGAAGTCCCTCAATCCCCCCTTCCTCAAGGAATACTCAACCTTCAGTCTTTTAAGTTTGATGTGGTAACGGTGGATTCTCAAGGTAAAGAAATTAATCGTAATCCCCATCAAGCGAAGTTTTTTGCAGAAAACTTGGGCAATGGTGTGATGCTGGAGATGGTGGCGATTCCCCGTGGCAAATTTCTGATGGGCTCGCCAACTAGTGAGCCTGGTGACAGAATTATGATGCATTATGTAACTTCTGAAGAGGAGCGATGTAAATCTGAAAGTCCACAGCACTCAGTAACCATTCAACCCTTCTTCATGGGCAAACATCCGGTAACTCAGGCACAGTGGAAGGCAGTAGTACCCTTCCCTAAAGTCAATCGCAACTTAAAGACTGAGCTATCTCAATATAAAGGTGATAATCTCCCAGTAGAACAAGTCTCTTGGTCTGATGCTGTCGAATTCTGTGACAGACTCTCAAAAAAAACTGGACGTACCTATAGGTTACCAAGCGAGGCAGAATGGGAATATGCTTGTCGTGCTGGAACTACTACTCCCTTCCATTTTGGGGAGACCATCACTACAGATTTGGCTAACTACGACGGTAACAGAACCTATCGTTCTGAAGCAAAGGGGGAATACCGAGCGAAAACAACCCTAGTAGGTCATTTTTCAGTAGCCAATCTTTTTGGGCTATATGACATGCATGGGAATGTCTGGGAGTGGTGTGCAGACAGTCGGCATCCTAACTATGAAGGAGCACCAACAGATGGTAGTGTCTGGCAAGATGACAATGATAATAATTATCGGCTGTTGCGGGGTGGTTCCTGGGTCAACTATCCTGCAAGCTGTCGCTCTGCGTTTCGCTACCTCTACTACCTAGGTGGTAGGTACGGCAATTCTTTCGGTTTTCGTGTAGTGTGTGAGACTGCGCCGACTTTGTAACCCTTTCAGTATTCCTAGAAACCGGGTTTCTTGCAAAGATAACGACTATCATCTTAGCATTTGGTGTGAAACCCGGTTTCTGGATCAGTGTATGCTGACTAACCCACCCCTAACCCCTCCCAGGAGGGGAACCGGAGACTCCTAGGAGGGGGTTGGGTTAACAACTTTGCGATCGCAGCTAAGCGTTGAATAGCATTGGGTAGCTCTAATCTTTTTCCCCCTGCCCTTTGTGAACTTTGTGTCTTTGTGGTTCTCTGCCAACGCCTCCTAAACCAGCTTGCACCGATCACTGTATCCGCCGATACCTTACAGGCGCAAACTTATTCCATTATTCATAATAGTACCATATCCATCAAGCGATCGCGTAGACAAGGAAGATGCCTTCTCTACTTGTCTACTTTCCTCCCTTGTCTTATCTTGACCGAAACATTAAAAACCTACCCTTGCGAGATCCCAACACTCCCCACACTTCCCACACCTCTCCCGTCCGAAAGATGCCATTTACATGCGCCACCACTTAGAATTTGACCACTTGTTGGCTAAATTGTGGCCTAGAGATGCCTAGGATTCCTTTAGCATCTCAACGCCTCTCTCATTGGTTTCCTGTAACAAAAGTTTACCAATTTTGAGCAATTGCAATCAAAGTAAATATAAAGAAAACATTAAGTAATTATACTCATTGAAAATGTTATGAGAATATTAACGTTAATTCAAATGGGGTCAGCTAAGATAAAGACCCTAAACATAACTTAACTTTTCAGTCATAGAACCCTGTTTTATTTGACGGTGAGCTTCGCTTGGGTATTACATCCCGGCGAAGTTTTTTTATTAGCACCTCAGCTATCAGCTTTTTGGCTTAATATTGGTAGCATGGACAAGCAAGATGTCTGCACTATATGTGTAAAAATGAGATGCTTGCTCCTCTCTATTCCCAATTCCCAATCCCCAATTCCCAATTCCCCACTCCCTAATGAAAATTTTCCAATCATCATTGTTCTGGTTGTTCTGCTTTACCTTAATCTTTTTCCTTTCTCTAGATTTTTGGTCTTGGGGACAACCAGTATCTTTGTCCTGGTTTTATCTTCCTAGTTGGCTATTCTATTTGCTAGGCTTACAGATAGTGCTGATGATCGCTTTGTTTGTCTTTTCTTTGACTTTCTGGGAAACTCTGTCTAAGTAAAAAAAACAAGATGATTGCCTATTTCGTTATTGCTGTTTATTTACTGTCAAGCCTGGGTTTAGGTATTGTTGGCTATCGTCAACAGAAAAATACTCCTGATGCCTACTTCCTTGCTGATCGCCAAATTGGAACATTCGTTCTATTTTTTACTTTAATTGCCACTAATTTAAGCTCCTTCTTTTTTCTCGGCTTTGCTGGAGCAGGTTATCGCATTGGTATTAGTTATTACCCCATGATGTCCTTGGGCAGTGGCCTCATTGCTTTATCTTTCTATGTTATTGGTCATAAAGTATGGATTTTGGGTAAAGAACAAGACTTGATTACTCCCTCGGAGTTGATTGACTATTGTTGCCGTAGCCAGACGCTGAAGTTGCTTGTTCTGATGGTTATGGTTATTTTCACTCTACCCTATTTAGCTCTACAGCCCATCGGTGCTGGCTATTTGCTAGAAAGTTTGACCAATGGACAAATTCCTTACTTTGCTGGAGCCAGTCTTTTAACCTTGGTGATTGTCTTTTATGTTTCCATCGGAGGCATGAAAAGTGTTGCCCTTACAGATGTGCTGCAAGGAATTTTGATGTTTATTTTAATGATTGCCGCCCTGTTGACAGTTGGCCATAATCTAGGAGGTATCACTCAAGCTAACCTGGCCCTGTATGAACTAAAACCAGAACTTTTTAGTAGAGAGGGATTAGACAACTTTTTTACCAAACCTAAGTGGTTTAGCTATATGTTGCTCTGGTTTCTCTGTGTACCAATGTTTCCCCAAATGTTCATGCGGTTCTATTTGCCCAAAACATCTAATTCCCTCAAGACTTCTGCTGTGCTCTATCCCGTAGTAACGATTCTACTGTTTATTTGTCCTGTACTGATCGGGATGTGGGGACATCTTCAATTCCCAGATTTAGTTGGTAAGGAGACGGATCAAATTTTGCCAATGATGCTGGCGGAGTATACTCCAGTTTGGGTTAGTTCCTTAGTAATGGTAGGAGCCCTAGCCGCATTTATGTCAACCCTAGATTCCCAACTACTAGCGCTGAGTTCCATGCTAACTAGAGATATTTATATCTCCTATCTGCGTCCCCAAGCATCTCTGAGGGAGCAAACCTTGATTGGTCGAATATTGGTGGTTATTTTAGCAGGAATTGGGCTGATCATTGCCTTAAATCCACCGGATACAATTTTAGATATTATTACTGAATCTTTTACCGGCTTAGCTGTGCTCTTTCCTACAGTAATTGCTGCTCTCTATGGCAAAAATATTCCTCCCCTGAGTTGTATCATTTCTATTCTAGTGGGAGAAGCAATGCTCATCAGCTTTCAACAGCAGCTGATTCCCTCAACTTGGACTGGGGGGTTTCTGCCAGTTGTGCCGATAGTTGTTGTTTGTTCTGGGATTATTGTGGTAGTTAGTCGGATTTTCCCGATGGAAGGAACCACAAAGACACAAAGGACACAAAGGAAGAGCTGATATAATTAGGGAAATGTGTCAGGATAGAGGTATTCCCAATTCCCAATTCCCAATTCCCCATTCCCCATTCCCCAATGCGTGAATTCCTTAAGCAAACCTTCGCCAGCCTCCTTGGTAGCCTGACAAGCCTGATTGTGTTTTTTAGTTTAGGCGCTGGTGGGTTGATCTTTTTACTGATTGCCGTGGCTGCTAGAGATACTGGACCACAAGTTAAGGATCAATCGGTGCTAGTGTTCGACTTGTCTTTGAATATTACCGATACTGAGCCAACCTTAGGAACTAATGAGGCGATTAGCAGGGCTCTCTCCAATGAAGATGATACCAGTATTACCCTGCGCACAGTGCTGGATACTCTTGATAAGGCGACTAAGGATCAACGAATTGTGGCTCTTTATTTGAATGGCTCCCAAAATAATGCTGCTAGCACCACTGGTTTTGCTACCCTCAAGGAAGTAAGGCAAGCTTTGGCACGTTTCCAAGCCGCTGGGAAGCAAATCATTACTTATGATGTCAATTTGGGAGAAAAAGAATATTATCTGAGCTCGATCGCTGATAAGATATTCCTGAATCCGATAGGAGCAATGGAAATCGATGGTTTTAGCTCAGAGCAACAATTCCTGAAGGGAGCACTGGAGAAATTTGGTATTGGTGTTCAGGTACTGCGGGTGGGGAAATACAAGTCGGCAGTGGAACCATTCCTCCTAGAGAAGCTGAGTCCAGAGAGTGAGGAACAGAGTCGAGCCTTGTTGTGGGCTTTGTGGGGTGAATTTCTCTCCGCTGTAGGTAAAAGTCGCGAAATCACACCACAACAGCTACAAGGTATTGCTGATGCTCAAGGAATTTTGTTAGCAGAGGAAGCCCTTCAACGTGGTTTAGTAGATCAGGTTGCCTATTTTGATGAAGTGTTGGCGGAATTAAAGCGACTTACAGGCAAGAGTGACCAGGATACATCATTCCCCCAAATCAATCTCACCACCTACGCTGAGGTTGACTCTCCAGATAGCACAATATCCTATTCAGAAAATAAAATTGCCCTAGTCTATGCCGAAGGTAGCATAGTTAGCGGTCAAGGGGGCTTCCAGCAGGTGGGTAGTGAAAGCTTCTCGAAACGGCTACGTAAACTGCGACAGGATCAAGATGTCAAGGCAGTAGTATTGCGGGTCAATAGTCCTGGAGGGAGTGCTACTGCATCGGAGATTATCCAGCGGGAAGTGGTACTCACCAGGGAACAGAAGCCGGTTATTGTTTCTATGGGAGACGTTGCCGCCTCCGGTGGTTACTGGATTGCTACCTATGGCGATCGCATTTTTGCTGAACCGACGACCATCACCGGTTCCATCGGAGTCTTTGGCTTACTGCTCAATATCCAACAAATAGCCAATGACAATGGTATCACCTGGGATGTGGTCAAAACTAGTCGTTTTGCTGATAGCCAGACTATCACCCGCCCCAAAACCGAGCAAGAGTTAGCAATTTATCAAAAATCTGTTGACCAGATATATGATCAGTTTCTCGACAAAGTGGCCGAGTCCCGGAAAATGCCCAGACAAAAGGTAGAAGAGATTGCTCAGGGAAGGGTCTGGTCTGGTGTAGATGCCAAGAAGTTAGGTTTGGTAGACGAGATTGGTGGTATCGAGCAGGCAATTGAGTATGCAGCGAAAGAGGCCAACCTAGGCAAGAATTGGCAAATCCAAGAATACCAAAATACTCCCAGCCTAGAAGAACAGATTTTGAAAAAACTCACTAGTGAGGCACAAGCACAAAACCCCCAACTTCCGGCTTCACTAACTGCTGAATTTCTGAAGCTACAAAAGGAGTTGGAGATGCTCACAGACCTGGATGATCCTAGGAGTGTTTATGCACGGTTGCCTTTTAACTGGCAGATTGATTAAGTAATGAGCGCCTAACGGCGAGTTCAAAGTTCAAAGTTTACCTCGCTTTGCTCACCTGAGCGGAGCATCCCGTAAGGGTATTGCTACGCAAACAAAGTTAAAAAATGTCTCTAGCAAAAGAACTCCAACTCTTAACCAATTCACCTCCAACTGCTATCATGCCTCCCAATGAGTTTTGGAGTGATGAACCTCAATTGGAAACCCCTTTACACCTCCAGCAAATAATTATTCTGTTGACTTGCCTCCAATGGTGGTGGCGGGAACGGGATGATTTCTTTGCTTCGGGCAATATCAGTATTTATTATGAAAAACAGCAAATTAAGGGCAAACCTGACAGAGCCAGGGGGCCAGATTTCTTCGTTGTCCTCAATACCAAACCCAAAAAGCGTAACAGTTGGGTAGTGTGGGAAGAAGATAATCGCTATCCTAATCTGATTGTGGAGATTCTCTCGAAGAAAACCGCAAACATCGATAGAACTACGAAAAAAAGACTTTATCAAGATAAGTTTGCTACCCCAGAATATTTTTGGTTTCACCCAAAAACCTTAGAATTTGAGGGATTTAGGTTGAAAGGAGGCAAGTATCAATCGATAGAGCTAAACTCTCAAGGATGGCGGTGGAGTGAGCAGTTGGGTTTGTATTTAGGTGTTTACGAGGAGCAGCTACGCTATTTTACCGAAGACGGGGAGATAGTGCCAATTCCGACAGAGCAATTAACAGTGGAGAGCAGAGAGCGAGAATTAGCTCAACAGCAAGCGGAATCGGAACGCAAAAAGCGGGAATTAGCTCAACAGCAAGCGGAATCGGAACGCAAAAAGCGGGAATTAGCTCAACAACAGCTAGCAGATATGAAAGCTTTGTTAGCTCGTTATCGAGAAAGCTTAGGCGAATCTTCTGATGAATAGGTGTTATATCATGTCCGCCTAAATAGGGCTTGCTGCATAAGTGTGTAAGCGATCCCAGACTTGGGTTTCAAGCATTTTTTGTCGAAAAAAGCTCAAGCGGTGCGTTACGCTTCACTTCGTTACGCTCTAAGCGAAGCATCCCCGTTGGGTATACGCACCCTACAGTTAACTTGCACGCCTCCCGAAAACATACTTGTTACTTATTCAAATGTGGGCATAATATCGAACCAAATGTTATTATTGGGCAACGGTGAGTTATAAGTAATGAGCTAATTATCCTTGATTAAGCTGTTTGCAAACTCCCAATTCCCAATTCCCAATTCCCAATTCCCAATTCCCAATTCCCAATTCCCAATTCCCAATTCCCAATTCCCAATTCCCAATTCCCAATTCCCAATTCTCAATTCCCTATATATCGTCGAACAAATATCTTCAATCCAATCCATAATTGGTCAAAAAATAGGTTTCTAAAGTACCCGTATTGAGGAAAGCGCTTGGCTAAGAGACCATCAGCGGCAACATAAAACCTTAATTCTTTCAGAGATGCTGGTCTGACAATATAACGAATTTGCTCTGGTAGAGGCATCCAATGACCAACAGTTTTATCTTCCTCAAAAAATTTAGCTTGAATAAATAGTCCTAATAGTCGGTCTAAACTCCAGCTAGGAATCCAGTGTAAGTTGCCCTTCAGCTTCATCACATCGGATAATTCTGCTAAGGCTTGCTGAACTAACTCGGTTTGCCAAACTTTGTTATTAAAATTTTCAATATGGGGTCCATGCATATCGCGGCGTGCATAAGTTCCTGTCAGTAACCGAGCCTCAAATTTATTGTTGAGAGGAGCAATAGGAAGGGTTTGTAGTATAGGTTGATTATCCTGGGATCTAGGGGCTATATCTAATTGCTTAAAGTCGGGGATTGCTTCCCAAGGGGAGCGAATTCGCTCTTCATCGGTACAATCAATTTTTTTCATCCGCAGCCGTAAAACCCAACTATCAGGAAAAGTTGCAAAGTACTCACTCACTAGTTGCAGCACATCGGGATGCACATAGTCATCATCATCAAGAGCGAGGGTATACAATCCAGAAGCATTCAGCAGTCCGATATAGCGTTGCATCACTTCT
>JAAHGR010000372.1 GCA_010672425.1 Symploca sp. SIO2E6 | reverse complement strand
CAATTGGGTTGGTTGGATGCAGCTATGGCAGAAGAGGAGTTGAATCCGATACCTGTTTGGTTGTAGGAGATGGGATGGGGGGATGGGGAGGTGGGGAGATGGGGAGATGGGGAGGTGGGGAGGTGGGGAGGTGGGGAGGTGGGGAGGTGGGGGGATGGGGAGGTATTAGAGATAGTAGAGATAGTAGAGATATTAGAGGTATTGAGAACAATGAATAAGGATGGGATTAAAACTCATAAGGATTTGGATGTTTATCAAATGGCTTTTGATGCTGCTATGGAGATTTTCGAGTTATCAAAAACATTTCCTGTTGAAGAGAGGTATTCCTTAACAGATCAAATTCGTCGTTCTTCTCGTTCGGTATGTGCTAATTTGGCTGAGTCATGGCGTAAACGTCGTTATCAGGGAGCTTTTATCGCTAAACTCAGTGATGCAGAAGCAGAAGCAGCTGAAACTCAAACATGGGTACAGTTTGCAGTTAGCTGTCGGTATTTAGATACTGACACAGGACGCAAGCTATATTCCACCTACAACTCAATTTTGGGTATGTTAGTCAATTTGATTCACAACTCCGCTAAATGGGTAATCCAATAACCACCTCCCGGATGAGCGAAAAAAGATGTGGAGGAACAATAAGCAGACGTCGGAAGAAGCACAAACGAGGGGATACGGAGAATTGAAATCCACAAAAATTCCCCCACCTCCCCATCTCTCACAAGGGTAGGTATTTTACATTCGGGTTGGCACAAGACAAGGAGGACAAGGAAGACAAGGTGACAAGGGAGAAAAACAGTACAATTTTTTGTTCGGTTGTTAAAAATCACGCCTTTTGCTGAAAACCCCAGTTTTTCGTAAAAAATTAACATAAGTCTACCTTGTCTACTTTCCTTCCTTGTCTCTTATTGACCGAAATATTAAAAACCTACCCTTGTGAGCCTCCCCATCCCCCCATCCCCCTATCCCCCCATCTCCCCACCTCCCCACTATGCTCAAAGAATACAAAATCATTGACGCTGATGCTCACATTTACGAACCGCACCAGATGTGGTTAGACTATCTCGAACCAGCATTCAAAAGCTTTGCTCTGTCTCCGGATCTCAAAATTAAAGGGGAATCGATCCTCAATCTCGATTCTCAGCATCTGCGTGTGGAAGCAGGCAAGCAAGTGCTCCAGGCGCATCCTCTGTCTTGGCTGAATAACTTTGATGCGGAATCTCATGTACAAGCCATGCTCCAGATGGGAGTTGATATCTCTTTTATCTATCCGACCTACTTTTCCTGGATTATTGCTGTAGACAAGATGGCTCCCCCATTAGCTGGTGCTTTTGTTCGTGCTTATAATAATTGGCTGCGGGACTTTTGCAGCTACAACCCTGAAATCCTGAAAGGGGTAGGAGTGGTTAATCCCCATGCACCAGAGGAAATGGTATCGGAATTACAACGAATAGCCGATTTTGGTTGGAAAGCCGTATTTTTACGCCCAAATCCTGTTAAGGGTAGGTTATTAAGCGATCCTGCCTACGAACCTTTTTGGACGGCTTGTGAAGAATTGGGAATTGCAGTTAGTTTGCACGAAGGTACTCACAGTCTAGCACCTACGACTGGCAGCGATCGCTTTAGTACCCGTTTTGCTCTCCACGCTTGCTCTCATCCCATGGAACAAATGATGGCGCTGCTTGCTCTAATTGAAGGGGGTGTACTAGAACGTCATCCTCAACTTAAAGTAGGATTACTCGAATCTGGTTGCGGTTGGCTCCCCTACTGGTTATGGCGACTTGATCGCGAATATGAAGATTTGCAGTGGGAAGTGGCAGACAATGTCAAGATGAAGCCATCGGAGTACTTTCGTCGTCAGTGCTTCATTGCCATCGAACCTTCGGAGTTTTACTTAGTCGAGTTGATTGAAGCGATCGGTTCAGATAATTTAATCTTTGGCTCTGACTATCCTCACATGGATCACAAACCTGATGTGGTTGCAGAAGTAGTGGCTCTTGAGGGACAACTATCTAAGGGAACTGTGGAAAAGATTTTGTGGGATAACCCAGCTCGTTTCTATGGACTAGGGTGAGGAGATGGGGAGGTGGGGAGATGGGGAGATGGGAGGATGGGGAGATGGGGAGATGGGGGGATGGGGAGGTGGGGAGATGGGGAGATGGGGAGGTGGGGAGAGAAAGAGTAAGCGATTACTGAACTGTATTGTCTACGATAGAACTTTAAACCTTATTGAACATGGACAATACTTGACTATCTCTGAGGACTGGCAAGAAAAGCAACATTTTCATGCTTGTTTGATTCACCTAGAGATTATCAATGACAAAGTATGGATTCGATGTGATAATACAGAACAGGGCATAGCCAACGAACTGATTTCAGTAGGGATTCCCTAAGAAGATATTGTTTTAAGATCATCTCATGAGCCAGAAATTAGGAAACATACAGGGTGCGTTGTGACTTAGCAGAAAGGCAGGTGTGCAATACTACTTCGTAATTACCTCACTCTTTCTATCTCCCCATCCCCCCATCCCCCCATCTCCCCATCTCCCCATCTCCCCATCTCCCCATCTCCCCATCCCCCCATCTCCCACCTCTTGCCTTCTGTTAGTAATTTTCAAGATGAACAACCTGAAAGATTACCAAATCATTACCCAAATTTACGAAAGCTCGAACTCGCGAGTTTATCAAGCAACCTATATCCCTGAACATAAACCAGTTATTATCAAGCTCCTCAAAGAAGATTATCCGACTCCTACAGAACTAACTAGATATAAACAAGAGTATGAGATTACTCGTTCCCTGACTATAGATGGAGTTATTCAAGCTTACGACCTCCAACCATATCAGAATACCCTGGCAATGATTTTAGAAGACTTTGGAGGTAAATCCTTAAATCTCATCATCAACGAGAGAAAGCTTAGCTTACCAGAGTTTCTCAAGCTTGCCATTAAAGTTACAAATATTTTAGCTCAAATCCATGCTGCTAATGTGATCCACAAAGATATCAATCCATCTAATATAGTGTGGAATGTCAAAACAGATCAGCTCAAAATTATTGACTTTGGTATTTCGACAAAATTTACACGGGAAAATCCGACAATTAACAACCCCAATCTGCTAGAAGGTACCCTAGCCTACATGTCGCCAGAGCAAACGGGTAGGATGAATCGGGTTCTCGACTACACCACGGACTTTTACTCCCTAGGAGTAACATTTTATCAGATACTAACGAATGTCTTACCTTTCGAGACCAACGATGCTCTAGAGTTAGTACATTGCCATCTTGCCAAGCAAGCAATTCCGCCTCATTTGAGAAGACAGGGAGATGGGGGGATGGGGAGATGGGGAGATGGGGAGATGGGGGGATGGGGAGAAATTCCTCAAGCGGTTTCTAATATTGTAATGAAACTGATGGCTAAAACAGCAGAGGAACGTTATCAAAGTGCCTTGGGGATCAAAACAGATCTCGAAGAATGCCTCAGGCAGTTTCAGAATTCTGGGGAGATTGCTGATTTTTCTCTAGCACAACAAGATATTGGTGACAGATTCCGTATCCCCCAGAAACTTTATGGTAGGGAGCAGGAAATTGCAACATTACTAGCAACATTTGAGCAGATTACCTCAAATCCGGTTGAAGACTTAGACGTTAGTGAGAATAAGGCAGAAGATAGTCCCAAGGAAAATCAATCTCTCCGTGTCTCTGCGTCTCCGCATCCCCGCGTCCATTTTCTCTTAGTCGCTGGCTATTCTGGTATCGGTAAATCTGCCTTAGTCCAAGAACTCTACAAACCAATTACAGCGCAACGAGGCTATTTTATTTCGGGAAAGTTCGACCAATTTCAGCGCAATATTCCCTATTCTGCCATTGCTGCTGCTTTTAAGTCTCTGATACAACAACTGTTAGCTGAAAATGAAGCCCAACTATCCCAGTGGCGGAAAAAGCTCCTAGCAGCATTGGGTTCTAATGGGCAAGTGATTATTGACGTGATTCCGGAAGTAGAACAAATTGTTGGCCCTCAACCTCCAGTACAGCAATTAGAACCAACGGAAGCACAAAATAGATTTAACCTCGTCTTTCAAAAGTTTGTCCAGGTATTTTGTCAGCAGGCGCATCCACTGGTAATTTTTTTAGATGACTTACAGTGGGCAGACTCAGCGAGTTTAAAGTCGATTGAGTTAATGCTCACTGACTCTCAGATTGAATATTTGCTCGTGATTGGAGCTTATCGAGACAATGAAGTAAGCCCGACTCATCCCTTGATAGCAACCTTCAATCGGTTCCAAGAAGAGGGAGCCATGCTCAATTGGCTTACCTTAGCTCCCCTGGCTCCTGATCAAATCACTCAATGGATTGCTGATACTTTCTACAGCCAACCAAAATTAGTCGAACCCTTAGCAGAGTTAATCCATCGCAAAACCTCAGGTAATCCCTTCTTTATCAATGAGTTTCTCAAAACTCTCTACCAGGAAAACTTGTTAACCTTCGAGCAGCAAGAGCGATGTTGGCAATGGGATATCGCTCAAATTGAAGCTTCGAGCATCACAGACAATGTAGTTGATTTAATGCTAGGCAAACTGAGGAAACTTCCTGAAGCTACTCAACAAGCTTTATATCTGGCTGCTTGCATTGGCAACCGTTTTGATATTACGACTCTCTCTCCAATTTGTGAAACATCCGCTGCCCAAACTTTTGAGCATCTCTTGCCAGCCATTCAGTTAGGCTTAGTGCAGCCGACTTCCTCCCTAGAAATCACGGCTACAGAATCACTAATTGCATCGGCATTAGTCGTGGCAAACTATAAGTTTCAACATGATCGCATACAACAAGCAGCTTATGCTTTAATTGATGATGACCGCAAGCAATCTGTACATCTTCAAATTGGTAGATTATTACTAGCAACAATCGGAAAATTTGAACTAGGAGATAAGCTGTTTAATCTGGTCGATCATCTTAACAAAGGTCGATATTTACTGGAAGATCATGAAGAAAAGATTGAGCTGGCACAATTGAATCTACAGGCTGGCAAAAAAGCTAAAGAAGCAACTGCTTATACCGCATCCAGAAACTATCTAATTCTTGCCCAAGAATTGTTCCCAGGAGAACTTTGGCAAGAGCACTACCAGATGTCACTCGACCTTCATCAAGAACTAGCAGAAGTTGAGTATCTCAATGGTAATTTTGACCAATCTCAAAATTTGATTGAATACTCAATCCAGCAAGTTAAATCAGTAGTTGAGCAGGCAGAGTTTCGCTATCTACAGATAAATCAATATACCTTATTAGGAAGATATAGGGAAGCAATTGAGCTTGGTAGAAGCACTCTGAAAGTTTTAGGTATCGATTTGCCAGCCGACAACTTTAGAGCTGCATTTGATACCGAAATTAAGGAATACCGAAAAAATTTGGGCGAGAGAGAGATTAGTTTACTCTATAACAGTTCACCTATAAAAATACCAGAGAAAAGAGCTGCTTTAAAAATTCTTTGTCGTATCTTCCCAACTGCTTGGATCTTAGATCCCATACTGATGCATATCATAGCAGTAAAAAGTGTTAATATCAATCTGCAATACGGTCATACTCCTGTATCGGCGATGAGCTATAACTTTCTGGGAACTATTCTGATTCATGTCTTGCTGGATTATCGCTCAGGCTATGAATACAGTTCCCTGAGTATGAAACTAGCCGATAAGTATCAAGATTTAGCTGTTAAAGTAGTTGTAGCCCAAGGTCACGCCAACTTAACTTCTCCCTGGTTAAAGCACATCAAGCTTTGTGAAAGTATCAATGCAGAGGGAGCTGATGCTGGACTGCAAGCTGGGGATCTCCAAGTTACAGGGTATACTTATACCTACAATTTGTACAATTTAATTTATCAGGGAAAAACTCTGGACTCCTTGTTAAAAGAAACTTATAGCAGTTTAGAATTTGCTCTAAAAAGTCAAAATAGCTGGGCAAAAAATGGTATTTTAGCAGCTAAAATAATCATCCATAACCTACTGGGTCTAAGTCAAGATAAACTTTGTTTTGCTACGAATGATACAGATGAAGCTGCTTTTTTAGCAGCTTGTCAAACTGAACAGACCCTGGCAGCTGTCTGTTTCTATCAGATTTTCAAATTACAAGTTCTCTATCTATATGATCAGCCAGTAGAGTTATCTGTTCTAGAATCAGCTGATAAATTAACAGGCTTTATTCCCGGAACAATTTCCATCGCCAAGCTAAATTTCTACTATTCCTTAACCTTGATTGTTCTCTACCCACAAGCTTCTGAAATAGAGAAGGAGCAATACTGGCAAAAACTTGAAGCTAATCAACAACGCCTCAAGCAATGGGCAGATAACTGCCCTGAGAATTTTCTCCATAAATATCTTTTAGTCGCTGCCGAAATGACTCGCATTTCAGGGAAGTGGTATGAAGCGATAGATTTATACGATCAAGCAATTAAATCTGCCCAAGAAAATGAGTTTATTCAGGATGAAGCCCTCGCCAACGAACTAGCGGCAAAATGTTGGTTGCAACAAGGAAAAGCCGAGTTTGCCCAAATTTATTTGAAGAAAGCACGCCAAGGTTATCAGCTTTGGGGAGCAAAACGCAAAGTAGAAGATTTAGAGGAAAAATATCCCCAGTGGCTGACTAAAAATAAATCTGAGCGCCAGAAAACCACCACCAACCCAGTAACAACAACATCGAGAAATTCAGGGGAAGCGCTAGATTTTGCTGCAGTGATGAAAGCCTCCCAGACAATTTCGGGGGAAATCGTCCTCGAACAATTGCTCCAACGGTTGATGACAACGGTGATTGCCAGCGCCGGTGCTCAACAAGGTTTTCTGATCCTGGAGCAAGAGGGGACTTGGGTGATTGAAGCCGAAGGAGTAGTGAATCGCGAGCGCGTCATGGCAATGCAATCGATTCCCATTACTACTACAGAACCTACCAGTAATCTGCCCCTACTCTCAACAGCGATTGTCAATTATGTGGCACGCACTCAGGAAAATGTGGTTCTGAATGATGCCTCCCAAGAAGGGGAATTTAGCCGCGATCCTTATATCGTTGCCACTCAACCTAAATCGATTCTCTGTACCCCTTTGCTCAATCAAGGTAAACTCAGCGGTATTTTATACTTAGAAAATAATCTGGCAACCGGTGTCTTCACTAGCGATCGCGTGGCAATTTTAACTGCTCTTTCTTCTCAAGCTGCCATCTCTATTGAAAATTCCCGCCTCTACACCCAATTAGAAGACTATAACCGCAATCTAGAACTCAGAGTAGAAGAGCGCACCGCAGAACTCTCCCAAACCTTGGAAGTCCTGAAAGCCACTCAAGCTGAGCTGAAATTTGAAAACGATTTACTCAGGAATACGGAACAACCCTCCACCTTTGACTATCAAGTGGGGGGCAGCTTGCCCCTGGATGCCCCCACTTATGTAGTAAGATCAGCAGACCGTTACCTCTACAAAGCCTTAAAGCAGGGACAGTTTTGTTACGTTCTCAATCCCCGGCAAATGGGTAAATCTAGCCTCATGGTACGGATGATTCAGCACCTGGAACATGAGGGATATAGTTGTGCTGCGATTGATATGACTCGTCTCGGTGGTGAAACCGCCACCCCAGATCAATGGTATAAGGGACTAGCGGTGGAATTGTGGAAAGCTTTTAACCTGTTGGGTAAAGTGAATTTGAAAGCTTGGTGGAAAGAGCAACTCGACATTTCTCCCCCACAGCGGCTGAGTCAAT
>JAAHGR010000371.1 GCA_010672425.1 Symploca sp. SIO2E6 | reverse complement strand
AAATTTTGAGAAATTGTTCGATATCAGGATAATTATACTGTTGCGCCATCATCAAGGCTGTTAAACCTTTCTCTTCTTTAATCCCTCTGTCGGCTCCTCGTTCAAGCATAATCCGTACTGTCTCAGTTTGACATCCTCACCGGGCTAAAGCCACGGTGATTCCCAAACCTCACAATTTGGGTTTCTGTTTCATAGCACCAGCCTTCCGAGATTTACTCTCTTCGGGTCTTACGGTCGCTCCACAGACTGACACGGCAAGCCCTGCCGCCAAAATGTTCACACTAGCGTTAATGTCCCGGTCGTGCTCAGCACCGCATTCAGGACATTCCCACTGCCGAATATTGAGAGGCATCTTTTCCACAATATGCCCGCAATTAGAGCATCGCTTAGAAGATGGGAACCAACGGTCAATTTTTACCAGTTCTCTCCCGTACCACTCAGATTTATATTCCAACTGTCTGACCAGCTCTAACCAGCTTGCATCACTGATAGAACCAGCCAACTTATGGTTCTTGATCATATTCTTCACTGCTAAATCCTCAACTACAATCACTTGGTTGTCGCGTATTAGTTGGGTGGTCAGCTTGTGAATAAAATCAGTCCTAGAATCTACTATTTGAGCGTGTATCCTGGCAACATTTAATCTAGCTTTCTCGCGATTACGAGAACCTTTTTGCTTCCGAGACAGCGCTTTTTGTACCTTCCTAAGTTTTCGGTATTTAGCTTTGAGTGGTTTCGGGTTAGCAGTCTTGTCACCATCACTGGTAGTAATCAGATTGGTTATACCCAGATCAATTCCTACGTTTTTACTGAGTCTAGTAAGTGGCTTGATTTCCACATCAACCAACAAAGAGACATGCCATCGACCAGATGGGGTTAGGCTTACAGTAACAGTAGATGGTGTAATGCCTAATGGTAGTTTTCTAGACCAACGAATTGGCAGTGGTTTAGAGCACTTGGCTAGGTAGACGTTCCCGTCTTTGTACCGAAATGCCGACTTGGTAAACTCTGCACTGCCACCATTACGCTTCTTTTTGAAGTTGGGATATTGTGCCCGTCCAGCGAAGAAATTACTAAATGCTTGTTGCAGATGTCTGAGTCCTTGCTGGAGCGGGACACAGCTAACTTCGTTTAAGAAAGCTAATTCTGTCTCTTTCTTCCAATGTGTTAGCATTGCTGAAGTCTGTTTATACCCAATTCGCTCTTGCCTTTCGTACCAACCTTCTGTCCTAGCAGCAAGTGCGCGATTATACACAAGTCGGGTACAGCCAAGAGTTTTTCGGAGCAACTGTTCTTGCTCCGGAGTTGGGTAAAAACGATACTTGAATGCTTTCTGAGTCATATTCACATTTTAACACACTAAATGTAAAGCCGTCCTAGAAGGACGGGGTTTCAGACCCATTTTTTCTGATGACCATGAGCAGTAGCCATCATTAAAGCAGTCCATCCCTGATTATCTTGAGCATTAATCTCCACTCTCCCTTCTAGCAAAACCTTAACTGTTGCTGTATGACCAAAGGAGGCGGCTGCTTGTAAAGCGGTTACACCATACTTGTCCGAAGCATCAATCTTTGCTCCTTCCTCCAGCAAGACTTGGACTGTGGCTGTTTGTCCCTCTCGTGCCGCCCACATCAATGGGGTTCTGCCAAAGAGATTGTCTTGGGTATTGATATCAGTAACTTGGCTGAGCAAGGTTTGTACTAGATCCGTTTTACCTGCCTTCGCTGCTTCTATTAATTGATCACTAATGTTCCCCATGAGACTAGTATTCAGTGTTAAGCGTGGGCGTAGCGCAAACGTCTCGCTCGCGAGCGATTAATCAGACGCGAGCAAGATGCTCGCACTACTCTATTACACCTTTTTAGTATGTAGGTTGGGTCTAACGAAGTGAAACCCAACAAAATCTGCTCCATTGTTGGGTTACGCTACCGCTTCACCCAACCTACTTATTCCACCATTTTAGGTTTTGGATAGCTGATAGCTGATAGCTGATAGCTGAGGTGCTAACGATCAAAGAATGCCCATATTAGCCAAACCTAAAATGGTTCCAAATCCGATAACATGACCTAAACTGGTCGTTGCTAATAGAGCGGGAAATCCCATGCCGCCAAACATTTCTGGCATCGGTAACTCAGGCTTAACAGCGGGTTGAGCCATTGTTAACTTACCAAAGGCGATCGCTAATATATTACAAAGAATCATAACTATCCCTACTTTGGGACTCCAAGCAACAGTATGGGGAATAGCAGCAGCAAGGGTCATTAAATGAATCATGTTAGTGTCTCCTCATTTTTATAAGGTCGGTCATTGAAAACCGAAAAATTTGAAAGATTGAAAGTATTCTACTGTTATTAGGCAATAGAACATCAAAACGGATCTGTGTTGAAAGCAGAAAGAGCGATCATTAATAAGATCCGTATAATTTCAATTGTACCAGCAACGGTTACAACAGAGGGAGTATTCCAAACTATCCCAAGCTTTAATTTATCAATAAATAAGTCATAAATTAAAAATCTAAAATCTAAAATCTAAATTTTTTTGTCAATACTCCTTAATAACAGGTGAAGGACTCATGAGCCAATTATTTAACCAATCCAGCCAAGTAACAGGCAACAGAGTCCTCCACACTAGAAAATGCCGCTTCCCATTACCTGAGAAGACGGAGCTCTGGCTAGGACAAAGCGTTGATCAAATAATCAAGATAGGTTGTAAATTCATTAGCTGCTTGAGCAGACATATCACGACCAACACAGATGCGATCGCGAGTTTGGGTCAAGCCAACAACATAGGTAGAGGTGTCAATACCCAATGCTTTGTAAACTTCACGAGCACCAGAAATGCCCCACTCATCCAAGGGACCGGTACCGCCAACTACTAAGCAGTAGTCGATGAGGCGCAAGTAGTGAACGATATCCCGCTTACACTTGGACTTCTGTACTCCTGAGTCGATGTCTTTACCACTGCCATTGGGGAACTTGGCATAGATAGCATCAACGGCTTCCTGAGCAACCTTGTCATAACCTGCGGCTAACTTCTCAGCAGCTTCCATGCGAGCAGCTGCCCGTTGTAGGCTTCCTTGGACTGACTCGAGATCGGAACTGCTAGGATAGCGGCCTGCTAGGTCAGCAGAAGCAACAGCTGTAGTCAAAACAGATTTCATGATTTGAGGATTCTCCTATTTGTAATTAAACTGTTGAGTGAAAAAACTGAAATGGGTGATCAAAAATTAACCAGAAGAGACTAGCTAATAGCAGCAACCACTGCATCAAAGTAGTTAGCAACTTCCTCTGCTAGGCCATTACAAGATCCTGGTTTTTCAGTCACGGTCATTTTGCGCTGAGAGGCGGTGTTGTTAACAAAGGCTACAGCAGCTGCCTTCATAATGCCAACAGCACGAGCCGCATTTCCGGTAGGAACACCCAAAGCAGCATAAGTCTCTTTGAGACCATTCAAGCAACGGTCATTAAGTACTGAAGCATCTCCAGCTAAGACGGCGTAGCTGATATAGCGGAGAATGATATCGCCATCGCGCAAGCAAGCAGCCATTTTCCGAGTTGTGTAGACTCCACCACCAGGGGCAGTCAAACCTTCACTTTCGCAGCAGATACCAGCTACAGCATCAGAAACGATGCAGCTTGCATTGCTAGAGATAAAGTTAACGGCATCAAGACGCTTGTTGCCGTCAGCAACAAAGCTTTTGAGACCTGCTAGGTCTTCAACAAATTTGCCACTGGAATCAGCTGAAACAACACTTCTCGAGAATTTATCAAGCATGTCCGTATTTCCTTACTTGTTGGATATTTTGGATATTCGATGACAGGCATTAAGGGCAATGGAGTGTACCCTGCACTTTTGACTGACAAGCTAGACCCTAAAACAAAGAAAATCTCTTTGTCATTGTTTCTGAGAAACAAAGTAACAAAACTCAATAAAATAAAGATTTGTAAATGGTTGGCAACAAAAGGGAGCGAACCCTCTGATGATAGAAATCGACGAAACCAGACTGAAGTTCCAGTTTGTTGCTTAGCGCGCTTCCAGACGTGGGAGTGTCAAAAGGATACTGTTGGGGAAGTGGGTAAAAAGCTAGCAGACTAAGTATACGGACTTATGTATACACAGCAGCTTTGTAGGCGAGAAATCAAGCAACTCAGCCAATTCGCCAACAAAATTCACTAATTGACGGCAAGTTAAGCTTTGAAACTTTTGTTCAAATAAAAAAGAAACCAATGGGAAAACTAACTACATCAGCAACTCTAGGTTTGGATGCCTTTGAAGTTGACCCCTTAGAACTCCGCCCCAATGCCACAGAAGAAGACTTGCAGACAGTAATTAGAGCTGTTTACAAGCAGGTATTAGGTAATCAGTACGTTATGGAAAGCGATCGCCTCTCCAGTGCTGAGTCCCAACTGCGTAATGGAGAGATTACCGTTCGGGGATTTGTAAGGGGGGTAGCTCAATCTGGCTTGTATCAATCTCTCTTTTTTAACGGTGCCTACCAATATCGTTTTATTGAGTTAAACTACAAGCACCTACTGGGTCGCGCTCCTCAAGATCAAGCGGAAATTTCCTATCACGTTCAATTGTACAGCGAACAGGGATACGCAGCTGAAATCGATTCCTACATTGATAGCAACGAGTATAGCCGAAATTTTGGTGAGTGGACTGTCCCCTACCCTTGTGGTATTCGCTCTCAAGTTGGATTGAAGAATGAAGTCTTCAACCGGATGTTTTCCTTGTTGCGGGGATCTGCTACTAACGATAGCGATAGTAGTCCTCAGTTAATTTCCTCAATAGCTGCTAACTTGCCAACTGCCATTAAAGCACCGGCTGTGGGCAATGGAGCCAATTACGGTAATACCGGCAAACGTTATCGCTTTATCTATTCCACCTCTCAGTCGCCAGCTCAGCTCAATCGGTTGAGCAAGCAAGAACAAGTGGTCAGCTACGAGCAAATGTCTCCGTTTGTGCAAAAAATTCATCGGATTGGTGGAAAGATTCTCAGTGTTACTGAGCTAGCCTAATGCTGTTGAACCAATATATACAGGAGAAAACTATGAGCAATTTAATGATGTCAGCAACCCTAGGGTTGGATGCTTTTGAAGTACCTCCCCTAGAATTGCGTCCCAATTGGACTGAAGATGACTTACAAACAGTGATCAGAGCAGTTTACAAGCAGGTGCTGGGCAACGAATACCTGATGGATAGCCAACGCCTAGAAAGTGCCGAAGCTCTGTTGAGAAACGGTTCGATTACTGTTCGGGATTTTGTGAGAGTTGTGGCAGAATCTCCTTTGTATCAGTCCCTCTTCTTTCATGGTTCTCCCCAGTATCGATTCATCGAACTGAACTTCAAACATTTGTTAGGTCGTCCTCCACAAGATCAGTCAGAAATTGACGAGCACGTCAAGATCTATTATGAACAGGGATATGAGGCAGAAATCAACTCTTATCTCGATAGCGAGGAGTATCTGCAAAACTTTGGGGATGATATTGTTCCTTATCCTCGTAGTATTCGTACCCAAGCAGGGGTTAAGACAGAAGGCTTCAATCGGATGTTTTCTCTGTTAAGGGGACCTGCCACTAGCGATCGCGATAACAGCGCTCAATTAATTACCTCCCTAGCCGCTAATGCCTCCACTGCCATTAAGCCACCAGCTGTAGGGAATGGAGCTAACTATGGCAATACTGGTAAGCGTTTTCTAATTGTTTTTTCTAGTTCGGCGGCTGATGCTCAGATGAATCGGTTGAGTAAGCAGGAATACGTGATTACCTACAACCAGATGACCCCAACTGTTCAGAAAATTCATAAACAGGGCGGTAAAATTCTCAGTATTACTGAGGTGGCTTGAATAAGCTGTTGTGCATTTAAATTGTGAATTGATGCTGACGCACCAGACGCGGGGACGCGGGGACGCGGAGATTATAACTGACCAATTTAAATGCTTCTTCGCTTATTAAGTAAGTAAATTAAGTAGCAGTAACAGTCAATTCTGCTGCTTGATTTATTTAATATCGACTGATTAATTTCTTGTTAATATTCCTGGAGGATGATAGATTATGTCACAAATGGCAACCGTTGGCACTCCCCAAGTGAGCAATTATAGCGGTCGTATTGTGGAAATTGAAGTAACAGGCGTATGTCGCCAAGATGTCAAGCGGGTGAGTGCTTACAAAATCAAAGTTCCTCAAAGCCGTATGAATCAGAAAATGCGGGAGATTTATCGTTTGGGGGGTCAAGTTACTGCTGTAAAACCCCTTGGTTGAGGGTAAACTGTTATGCATTTAAATTGTGAATTAGTACTGACGCACCTGACGCACCTGACGCGGTGATTAGGACAACCCAATTTAAATGCGTCCTAGCCTAACAAATAACTTGCTAACCAAGTAGCGGGGGGTTATTTCTTTCATCTGTAGAAGGAATGAGCCTCTCGCTATTTTCGATTTAATTTTATCGAATTTTTGTGGATTCATCGTCTTTGGGATGCTCCGGATGCAACAGCTTGCCAAACGGGTAAGAGATCTTGCATTAGTACCTCTTGCCAGGAAGGCCAAGTGGTTTCAATATGGTAACGAGCTGCCTGTCCCATCGTCTTAAGTTTACTGGCATCCCTCAAGAGATGGGCAATGGCCTTAGCCCATTCCTGAGGATTATTTCCCTGCATATGGATACCGTCTTCCCCTTCCCTCTGGACAAGTTGAGCGGCTCCCCCTTGGGAGGAGACTACTACAGGCAAACCACAGGCTTTGGCTTCTACTACCACATTGCCGTAGGTTTCAGTTTCTGAGGGAAACACAAACAAATCACAACTCGCATAAATTGAGGCCAACTCAGAATAGGGTAACCAGCCGGTGAAAGTTGCTGCTGACCCTAGCAGGTTCTGGATTGCTGGCTGGCTTGGCCCTTGTCCCACAAACAAACTGTGAACTGGGATGCCTTGAGTGAGTAAATTGCTGATTGCTTCAGCAATTACCATCACATTCTTACAAGAGTTCAACCGTCCGACAAACAGTAACAGAGGTACATCTGTAGGTATGCCATAGGTTTGTTGCAATTGTTGGCGATCGCTTTTGTTAGGATGGAACCAGGCTTTATCAATGCCTCTGGGCAGCAAGGAAACTCTCTGGGGACTAATAATCTGGGCAACCTGGTCATAATCCTCCGGTTGCGAAGCCCAAACATGCTGACTGTCGTGCCAATAGTCCTGGAGTTGTTGCTCCATGGCTTGACGGCGTTGCTGGGGAATCTTGAAGGTTTCCGCGAGCAGCTGATACAGTGACCCTTGGCAGACAAACTTTTGTAAGACCTGCCTAGTGTAGATCTCTGTATATTTGGGCACATCTGTATGAATTGAAGCTACCAGAGGTTTGTGATTCTCCTGGGCAAACTTCAGGGCTGTTTTGCCAAAGGTAAACAGCTGATGGGTCGCATGGAGTACATCATGCTGCTCCAGGTAAGGGTATAATTTAGGATTAAAGTTAGCTAAATCCGTTTGGTCTGCTACATCCTTCAGAAAAGGCAGGCGATCGGTACCAAAGCGAGGACGATGCAGCAAATAGCGCACATTCTCTGCCATAGTAATTTTTTGCTCCTGATCCCCTAGAAAGTGTAGAGTCAAGTCCAACTGGTCCGCTAAACCGATCGCTCCCTCTGCCAAGCGCTCCCAACATTTCACATGTCCCCCCGCTTCTGGTCGTAAGCGCAAGTCAATGAGTATACCAACTGAAACCATTACAGTATCCTTCGGACTATGACAACA
>JAAHGR010000370.1 GCA_010672425.1 Symploca sp. SIO2E6 | reverse complement strand
AGGCACAACAGCGCAATCTCAATCCCCTATTAGTGAGTGCTTTGATTCGCCAGGAGTCCAGATTTGAACCGGATGTCCAATCTACAGCCGGTGCCATTGGCTTAATGCAGGTAATGCCTAGTACTGGTGCCTGGGCAGCAGAAAAACTCTCTTTGCAAAAATATACTCTCTTAAAGCCTGAAGACAACATTAAGCTAGGTACTTGGTTCTTAGCCCAAACTCACCAAGCCCATCAAAACAACTCCTTACTAGCCGTTGCCAGTTACAATGCGGGTCAAGGTAACACCGCCAAGTGGTTTCCAGAGAGAGTGTCCACTGATCCAGATGAATTTGTCGAAACTATCCCCTTTGATGAAACCAGAAACTACGTTAAACAGGTTTTTGGCAACTACTGGAATTACTTGCGATTGTACGACCCACAAGTGGCCAAGCAGTTAGCTGAATACTCAGCTGGTGAGTCAACTGCCATGAGCAATCAATGAGGGTGATCGTCAAATGAAGAAAATTTGTAAAGTTTTGTAATGATATGGTAAGATTACTGAAATCGGTGCTATTAACACCGATATAAGTTCATCAAACAAAAGTTTTTACATCATGCCATATACAACAGAAGACGGTGGAAGGTTAAATAATTTTGCTCAAGAGCCCAAAGTTTATAAAGCAACGCCTCCAACTGCAGCCCAAAAGCGCAACTATATTTTGTACAGCATAGTTGCTTTGGCACTGATTGGCGGTTTAATATACGTAGCCTACTCAGCTTCTAATGTGGGCTGATGGTGGTTAGGGAATTGGGAATTGGGAATTGGGAATTGGGAATTGGGCTTAGAACCTTCTGCCCTGCTGCCTTGGAGCCTTGTTTCTCAAGAGTCTGCCAACTTTTTAATTTGCTCAATAGCATCAATAGTACTTTGGTAATTCTCTGTTTTGCCCTCTTGTTGATAAAGTTCGGCGGCTTTTTCCAAGTCTGCGATCGCTTGCTCAATATTTTTCAGCTTGAACTTAGTAATACCCCGATTGTAAAAAGCTGGGGCAAAATTTGGTTGAATCCTTAGCGCCTCAGTGTAATCGGCAAGGGCATCCTCATGCTGTTCTAATTGATTGTAGGTTATACCTCGGTGGTAATAAACCATCCCATTCTTGGTATTTTGGGAGATTGCCTCCTGGTAATCAGCCAAAGCTGCCTGGTAGTCTCCCAATTGATGGTGAGCATTGCCTCTGCTTAAAAAGGCTGACTCGTTTTGAGGATTAATCTCAATTACCCGATTAAAATCAGCGATCGCTTCTTGGTATTTCTCCCAAGCAAGATAAGCACTGCCTCGGTTAGTGTAGGCTCGCTCAAAATCTGGCTTAATCCTAATGGCCTCGGTGTAGCCATCAACCGCTGCTCGCTGATTTCCTAGGATTTGATAGGCATAGCCCCGATTATAGTGACTATCAGCATCATTGGGGTCAAGTTTCAGCGCATCACTAAAGTCGGCAATTGCACCACCATAATCTCCTGCTTCGAGTTTATCAACGCCCCGGTTATACAAATCTACTGCACTCAGCTGCTCTTGGTCAGATTCGAGGGGAACTTCCTGAGAAATTGCTGGCAGCTGAGTATGGACAATTAAGGGAATTGCCAGCATGACAGCTGCCAATCCCAAAATAGGAAGCTTTCGATCAGTTCGGCTCATAATGTTTTCTCCAAGATGGTATGCTTTCCATATTGCCCTTAATACTCTTGAGGCAGACGGAAAATAGCGTAAATTGTTCTGGTTACTGTGAAGATATTGTTAGCGAAGCTATAGAATATATAGTAGACAATGCTTCTTCTTAGAGTATTTAACAGAAATCTGAGGGAGCTGAGAAAATTGGAGGAGAGGAATTGGAGCTATCCGAAAGTATTGAGAGAAGGGGATTTGATACCAAATCCACCTTTCAAACCCCCGTTTTGAGCAAACAGTGATAACTGTGTAGAGACGTGCCATGGCACGTCTCTACAACATGGGATATAGCAGACTTTTCAGTGCCGGATTTGGTATGACTAGTTGCGATCACCTTTGTGATACTTCTCCAGCCAAGCTTCCAAATCTGACAACTCCGCAAAATCCAACAGAGCTTCACTTAAACTTTCTAGTAAAGGTAGTGACAGACTGGCAATACGCTCCCGCAAATTTTTCGATAATTGGCCACAGCGACGAAGTAATAGTCGCATAACCAACTCAACTGCTTCTTCTTGGCGACCTTCTTCTTTTGCGTCCCTATAAACCCTGGTATCCTGTAAGCTGATTTCTAGCATAGCTTCTACCTCCTGACGACTCAACTCGGTAAATTTGTATACCATAATTGTCTTGATCATTTCTATTATGGCGTTACTTACTGCTGGTTCCGTAACCTCTTCTTGGGTTCTGGTTACCAAATATCGGGCTTCTTCTGGTGCTTGTTCTTCCTTGAGTGTGGTTAGTACCATCAGAGCTAGCTCTAGTGGCAATTGCTGGATATCACCTAATTCATCCAGGTAGACCCGTTTTACTTGAGTGCTGTTTAGTAGTGCTCGGTAGGGGTGAACATCACTCTGTTCGATGCTCCGTTTTGGGTAAATTACCACCACAGACCAATCGTAGTAAAGATCGCGGTTGCGGTAAAAGTACAGAAATGTTTCACTGAACAACCGCTCATATAACTGCTCATCTTTTTGAAATTGCACTTCGCAGAAATAGACAACACCTGTACCGTCATTATTCGGTGGTAGAAAGACTCCATCAATTTCAAACTTCGGTTCCTTGACTGCCACCGAGTCAAAGCGATAATTGTTGGCATTAGCAGGTGGATTTTCGAGTAGCTCAAAGATTAATGCAGGTGATTGTTGGAAAAGTCGGTAAAAAATCGAATCTCGCCGCATAAAAAGAGCTTATGTGGATAAAATGCTCATTAATTCTACCGCTTAAGGTGTCCCAAATAGTCAGAGAAGGGGAATTTGACTAACCTCTGAAGGCAGTCCCGATGAAAGTTCCCTACTTTCAAGGTAGACCTCTCCACTATTATGAAGTACCCAAGCTCTGCTAAAGTGATTAATGCTTATGGGTAAATAGTTTGATACTAACTGCAAGTATTTTACTGTTACCCCATTTGTACGTTGAACAACAAGGGAGGGGAAATGCTCAGAATAATTGCCGTACTAGTGCTAGTCTTGAACCTATGTCTCTATGGCTGCACTACTGGTGTCAGCGGACTGCAAAGTTATGTAGATAGCATTGATGGCTATGAGTTTCTCTATCCCACTGGTTGGCTCCCGGTCAAAGTTAGTGATGGTCCTGATGTGATACTTCACGACATTATTGAGATCACAGAAAATGTCAGCGTCGTGATCAGTCCTGTTCCTGAAGGTAAAACCCTTGCGGAACTAGGAACACCTGGTGAAGTAGGTTATCAGTTGCAGAAAAACGCGATCGCTCCTCCCAATACCGATCGCCAAGCAGAATTGGTCAATGCCCAAAAGCTGGAGTCTGGAGATAAGACTTACTATATTCTTGAATACAGTGTCAAACTGCCCAACGAGGAACGGCACGACATTGCTAGTATTGGAGTCAGTCGTGGCAAGCTCTTTACCTTCAACGTATCTACTACCGAGAAACGTTGGGAGAAAATGCAGGATCTGTTTGAGACCGTTGTTAAGTCTTTTTCGCTTTATTGAGCAGTCACAAGCAGGTAGTAGCGTGACTCATTACCAGTTATATCAAAATATAAGACATACTAGAGACAATTCTTTCTGTACGGAGATTGGATAGTGCCCTATGCCTTTTGAAATTGGACGAGGACTCTTTAAGTATGATTTTACTGACCACCACGCCATTTTAGGGGTTCCTGTAGATGCGGATGTTAAGTCAGTTCGCAAAAGATATCTTAAAATTGCTCGCAATCTGCACCCAGACAGTTGTAGAGCAGCAAGCGAAGTGGAAAAAAAACAGGCAAATGAGTTGTTATCGAAGCTGGTGAATCCTGCCTATGAGCAACTGTCTAAAGACAATCGCGATTATGCGATTAGCCTGAAACTCATGGGTAAGCGCCTGGCTGGGGAAAAAAGTAAAATTTCTGTAGCCAGCGAAGCTGCCAAACAATTAACCCGGGCAGGTGCCGGTTTGGAAAACGCTTACAAAAACTCAGTGCAAAGTCTGGGCTCTAAGCAATACGCATCTGTTGGCGAAGCCTTGGAGAAAATTGCTGAGATCAGTGAACTCAATTTAGTTTACCTGATGCTCAAAGATGGTAAGATTAGACCAGGGACTGATAATGGAGGAGTCAAGCCTTCCAAAGAGAAGGATACTAAACCAGAGGAAGACACCGTTATTCAGAAAGGTCCAGATCCTAAGGAAATGCTGGCCAAAAGAGTTGCTGCGTATATCCGTCGCGCTGAAGGGTATATAGCAAAGAATAATTTTGCTAAAGCAGTTTTAGAGTTGCGAGATGCCCTCAAGCTAGATCAAAAAAATAGTAACTGCCATAGCTTACTGGGAGTTGCTTATTTGAAACAAAAGCAGGCAGCAATGGCTAAGGTTCACTTTAACAAAGCCCTACAACTAAATCCTAAAGATGAAAGAGCTTTGAAGGGGAAAAAATTTCTAGAACAAATGGCGGCTAAAAGTGGTGGTGCCCAACCAACTACTTCTAGTGGCTCTAGTGGCAAATCATCAGGGAATCAAGATAAATCTGGTGGTGGCTTATTTGGTATGTTCGGCGGTAAGAAAAAATAATGGTTCATCAACCACCCGCAGGGGCAAGGGATTTACTGCCCCTCGAAGTTACTCAAAAACACTGGATTGCAAACCACTTGCAACAGGTATTTCATCGCTGGGGATATCAGCGGATTATTACATCTACCCTGGAATGGTTAGATACCTTGATGGCAGGGGGAGCTATCGAGCGTTCGACAGTTATCCAGTTGCAGGAGTATGAAGAGGGCACATTGGGGTTGCGCCCAGAACTCACTGCTTCGATTGCCCGGGCAATGGTAACTCGTATCGCAGGTAGTGCTAGTGAGGCCACCTTTTCTCTGCCCCAAAGACTCTATTATCATGCTAATGTGTTTCGCCGACCAACTGTTGGTCATCATGGGCGTCAATTGGAATTTTATCAGTCAGGGGTAGAACTCCTAGGGGCTCCAGGAATATTGGCGGATGCAGAAATTCTCCTGTTATTGGCAGATTGCCTGAATCAGCTGGGTTTACAAAAGTGGCATTTAGTGTTAGGAGAAGCTGGGTTGACGCGATCGCTGCTGTCTCCCTTCCCTCAACCAATACAAGCTAAAGTTAGAAAAGCGATCGCTAACTTGGATCGCGTGGCACTGGAAACTTTGCCCCTTTCCCCAGAATTGCGAGAGCGAGCACTGTTCCTGTTTGCTCTTCGAGGACATCCTGCTGATGTTTTGCAAAAGGTTGCTAGTTTGGATTTAACATCATCAGAGCAAACAATTGTCAATAACCTCAAATCCCTAGTTGAATTGATCGATGATAGTTCTGCTACTCCTTTGCCTTTGACCCTGGATCTTAGTTTAGTTCAAACCTTTGACTACTACACTGGGATTGTCTTTGAAGTAGTCAGCGATGTTGATACCAATCAGCGAGTTTTGGGACAAGGCGGTCGCTATGACCAACTACTAGGGTTGTATCATCCTCAGGGAGAAACTTACCCAGGAATTGGTTTTTGCCTCAATATTGAAGACCTACATTATACTTTGCTCTCCAGTAGCCAGTTACCTCATCAAACACCAGCTAGTGACTGGTTAGTTGTGCCAGAAACAACCCAAGCTGAAGCAGCAGCTTTCAGTTACTCTCAAAAGCTGAGAGATTCTGAGCATTTAGTGCGGGTAGAGATGGATTTGGGGGGACGCTCACTGGAGGAGATTCGGGAGTATGCTCGTTGCCGTCGTATTACTTATATTGCTTGGATTAAAGCCGATGGTACTCCTGTGATTGAGATGGTGGATTAAGGGAGGATGGAGTAATAAGTAATAAGTAATAAGTAATAAGTAATAAGTAATAAGTAACAAAAGAAATGTAGAATTTAGAATAGAAAATTGAAAATCAATTCAGCAATTCTAAATTCTACATTCTTCATTCTTCATTCTAAATCTACTAGTCGTGATGTTAGTACTAACGAGCCACAGGGCTTTTGCTGGATAGTTGGTATACTGGTTTTCTGGTATTCACAGATTTCAGGGAGGATTGCTTGGGTAGTAGGTTGCTGCATTATCTGGAGTGCCCTCCAACTCTGATTCACTTCCAATGCGATCGCTTGTAGTTCTAATATTGCTGCTTCTAACTCTGTTGAAAGTTGATTGATGCGTTCTGCCTGATTGCTTAAACGTCTCAATGCATTGTTTGTTCTTCGCTGTTGCTGTGTTAAGGACGACTTAGCAGCAGAAGGTGCAAGCAGTTTTTGACGATTAACTCTCTTCCTTGGTTTTGGCTGTTTAGATAACGGAGTTGACTTCTTTGTTACTTTTGGACAGTTATTTAAGGGTAGGCTTCCATTAAAGGAGGGTGCTTGCTTATTAATGGGGGAACGTCGTTGCAAGGGAGGACGTTGGTTAAATTGCTGGTTGCTATCTTTCTGTTGCAGTGCTTTGGTGATCACTGGCTTCGATTTCTGCTCGGGAAAGGCAGGATACTGATGCAGGGGAATGCACTTTGCCTGAACTTGTCGAATTCCTGCTTGCAGTTCTTTCATATAATCTTGGAGATGGCTACCTAAGAATCTTAAATCTATTATAGTTCATTTGTACTATATGTCAACTAAAATAGCAAATTCTTCATTTTGTGTTATTATCATTGAATGATGGAATAGGTGTGCGCCTGTAATGTACGAACTGCTATTCCTAACTTCCGAATTAGCTTTCAGCTAGAGGGGGTTGAGCTAAACCCAATTCCCAATTCCCAATTCCCAATTCCCAATTTTCAGGAGTCACACAATGGTACTTACCGCCTCTACCATGTTGTCCTTAGGCACTAAAGCACCAGATTTCCAGTTGCCAGACGTCAGATCCAATCAGATTGTTTCCTTAGATACCTTTGCTGGGAAGCAAGGATTACTAGTGATGTTCATTTGCAAGCACTGTCCTTTTGTTAAGCATGTGCAGGGGGAACTCGCAAAAATTGGTCAAGACTATGGCAATAGCAACCTCGGTATTGTGGCAATTAGTGCCAATGATGCTGCTAAATACCCGGATGATGACTTCCATCATCTTCAGGAAATGGCTCAGGAGCTAGGATTAAACTTTCCCCTCTGTTACGATGAAAGTCAGGAAACTGCTAAAACTTATACTGCTGCTTGTACCCCTGACTTCTTTCTCTTTGATGCCAATCAGCAACTAGTCTATCGGGGTCAACTAGATGATAGTCGTCCTGGTAACAATGAGCCAGTTAATGGTAAAGATTTACGTGCCGCCATTGATGCGGTACTAGCTTCTCAAACGGTGAATTCTGACCAAAAACCAAGCATTGGTTGCAATATTAAGTGGAAGCCAGGGAATGAACCGGATTACTACGGTGCGTAATGAGTAATGAGTAATGAGTAATGAGTAATGAGTTAAGAGCTCATTAGGGATTTCCCGGTTAAAGTGTAAGGTTTTTGTCGTGCGATCTACTTAATTCTATTTGAGAGACTCAGGGGATTTGAACTGTAACTAAATTCCTACTCACCTCTTGTCATTTCTTCCGGAATGAGTAGATAATGGGAAGTAATCTGTATCAGTAGAGCGATATGGAAACACCGGAAGTGACAATGAGTATTGGAG